>JBBSJZ010000217.1:0-9247 GCA_038256795.1 Pirellulales bacterium
CCGATATCCCACCGTCGACACCGAGCACTTGGCCGGTGATCCACGCCGCTTGGTCGCTGAGCAAGAACTCCGCCATGGCGGCGATATCGTCGACGGTGCCGACGCGTCCGAGTGGGTGCCGAGCATCCATCGCGGATCGCTTCTGATCGCTGGAGAGCAACCGCTCAGCCAGCGGTGTATCGGTCAGCGACGGGGCGATGCAGTTGACGCGTACGGCCGGGGCAAGCTCCGCAGCGAAGGCGCGGCACAATCCTTCCACCGCACCTTTTACCGCCGATACCGGACCGTGCATCGGTAGCCCCTGTGCCACGGCAACGGTGCTGAACATCAACACCGACGATACCTTGCCAGCCTTGAGGGCCGGCAGTGCTGCCTGAACGCACTTTACGGCGCCGATCACATTGAGGCGATAATCATCGAGCATCGCGGCGGTATCAATGCCGCGGATCGGCGTCAACGAAATCGAGCCTGGGCAATACACCAAACCCGAGATCTTTTCGGGCAATGATTCCTTCGCCAACTCATCCACCAGCACGTCAAACGGCACGTGACTCACTCCGCCGAGTCCGGTCAAGGAATCGTGCGTGCGAGAGAAAACGGTGACGTGGGCACCACGGGCCACCAACCGCTTGACAATTCCAAGACCGATTCCGTGACTACCACCGACGACGACATAGTTCAAATCATTCATATTCGTTTCTCAGGTCGGCTGTTTGATTCAGGTTGGGCATTTCGATTTTGGCGACATCGCTGGCTGCAGTACTTCACCTCATCCCAACACTTCGCCCATTTCTTCCGCCACTGGAACGGTCGACCGCAAACCACGCAAACTTTGGTGTCCGAGTTTTTCAAGCGACACACTCCCCGCAGCAACGAGCGAACTCACCGTGTCAATTTTAAAGACTCGTCAAGCGGGCAAGAATCAATCGATACAGCACCAACCGTTCTTCGCCGCGACGCAGCACCGATCGATCCGACACCGCCGAGGCCCACTCTTCAACGGCAACGTCCATGCATCGCAGGATGTCTCGACAATCCTCCCACGTCGGCATCCATACCATGCATTCCTTGAACCGATCGACACCGCCGATGAGTCGCATGAAGTGGTCGTAGTTGAGAATGAAGTAGATTCCGTCTTGGAACGGCGACCCTTGAGCCACCAGCCCCATCACGTCGTCGACGTAGTGACCGACCGTCGGTTCCCAAGGCAGTTTCAATTCGTGAAATTGCCTCGCCAGCAAGCGTTCTTCAGAGCTAAATCTCATCGTCGAATTCTCCGGGAATCCCTAGTCATGGCAGTCCATTGGGTGAATCGAATTACCTTCTCGATTCTCCTACAATCCCCTCACCTGCTCTCCACGGAAACGGCCACACGGCCTCTCGATTGTGCTACACCCATGAATTTCGGCAATTCCTGACGAATGTTACGGGAGTTTAGTGGCGAGGAACCTGAGGCACGAGGCCGATCTTTCAGCAGTAAACAGAATTTTTAACCAGCCCTTGAAAGATCGAAAGCCACCAACGGCTGACTTGATTAGTTCCAGAGGACGGCGCAACGTGCGATTGTACCACCCAGCCAAGAACGGCCGTCCAGCAGCCTCACCATCGCAGCCGCAGAAGTGTCGAGAGTCCTCCTTGAGAGCGAAGGTAAGGCCCCTTTTCAGGTCCATGCCGACATGAAGGACACAGTGGAATGATCGTCGGCCGCCCCTTTCTGAACTGTCAATCCGATCAGCAAGTGAACAAATCGTGGAACATTCCTGACCAACGAGAGGACTACGACGGTGCGTAGGTTCGATGAAGACCGGGCCTTGCTCTCAATCGAGCGTGACGTCCGCCACACTCCAAGATTCGTCAGAACCCAAAAGGGCACGGTCGTGTCGGCTCGGATCGTCGTCTCGCTTCAGTTAAGAAAACGAATCCCGGAACGCTATACGGCGCTGCTCGATTTCGTCCTGGAGTTGAGGAAGGCGTTTTAAAAAGAAGAGTTTGAAATCTTCGTTTTCCCGCCAGCAATCTAGCGGAACCGCATCCCAGAGTTCGATTCCTGACATCCAGGCGTGAAGGCCATCGGGTGTCACCATTAAAGCAGCGATTCTCTCAACTGCCTTGTAAACCGTTCGGGGCTGGCTCGACTGGTCGGCCAACCAACCCGAGACAACCGACACCATCATGCGAACGTGCTTCTCGTCTTGACGACCATGCTGGGATAGCCCTCGCAGACACGCCAACTTGGATTCCAGCAACAGCAACGGATGCATCACCCTGAGTTCACTTCCGATTCCTGACTCGCTGAGTGTCCAAGCCACTGCCGTTCGGATCAGTTCCGAACTGCTCACGCCGAAGACGCCCGTCAAAACGTCGATTATGAGATTCCTACCGTCGGCCAAAGGTAGTTCAATGACGGCTGCATTGGGACTGGGATCAGTGCCATCGTTGAGTTTTCCCTTGCCGCCAAGAATTTCCATCAAGCGCTTCGCTTCCACGCGGCCACCATAGAAATCGAGATCGCGGCTGGTGTAGGGCCGGTATTGATCCAGGCCCGTCAATTCGGCGTCAAACTTCATTGCCCACAGATTGACAGCTTGACCACCCACAATGATCGCCCGCCAGTTTTCCGATGCCAAACGCGAGAAGACCACGTGTAGATCTTCAATCGAAAATTCAATTGCCATCGGCGTCTACGTCTCGATCGACATCATCACCGAACCAAAGTGATTCCTCGTCATCGGCAAGATCGCCAAGCCAAAGCAACTGTGATTCGTCTTTGACCTTCCAACGCCTTGCATCGAGTACGGCTTCGACTTCGGATTGTGCCTCGCTGGCGGAACGATGATTGAGTATTTCTCGATCAGCGTTTTTTAGTCGCATCGCGTATTGGAGCAGAGGTTCATTCATGGCAGTAGTGCTTTGTCACAGCTTAGAGTGAGCGTTGGATTCGTTAGCCGTGTTAACGGATTGTATCACGGAGTCGTCTAATTCGCTGATTCACACATTCGCCTAGAAGCGAAATTCGCCTCGAACAGCAAAACCGACGAGGGCGAGGCGTTCACGAACGGGGGCAAAGGAGCTGGTCCGCATGGCTCAGCTCAGGCCCGCGTTGTTGACCACGTCGCTCCAGGTGCTGAAGAGGTAGCCGCTCGAAAATTACGAACGCTGCGTCTGGCTGCGACAGCGGTTGGGCCAGGTCCCTGGAAAACAAAAGGTGCCTAACAGAACCGCTGCGGGATCCAACATTCGCACATCAATGCGGAAGCTGGTAGAGCATCAGATACACCAGGACTCCGGTGACGCTCACATACATCCAAATCGGATATGCATAACGCACCCATTTCTTGTGCGCGATGATACGACCCTGCTGCGCCAAATAGACGGCTCGCAGCGTGATGAACGGGACCGTGATGGCGAGTAAGATGTGCGAGATCAGGATGGAGTAGTACGTGTAATCGATCGTCGAAAGTGGCTGACTCGCGTCCAGGCGAAACGGTTTATTCGCGGCACCGGTATGCTGGTAAAGGGCGAACTTGTGAAACAGGTAGAGCACCAGAAACAGCATGCTCACGCTCAGTGCCGATAGCATGAGCTTCTTATGCTTGCGAGCCTTGCCTTGACGGATCGCCAGCAATCCCATGACGAGCAGCACCGTCGCGACCGCATTGAGCGACGCGGTCACGTGAGGCAGGTTATTGGCGAGAAATTCCCAGGGCATGTTACGTCGACTTGTTGGCAGGAGTGTCGCGAATCAGCTCGCGAATTTTGGTTTTGAGTTTCTCGAACTGGCGATCGTTGCTCCAGAGAAACTTGCCGGCCAGTTTTCCCTGCGCATCGACCAAGATGAATCGCTCGGTGTGGAGTTGTTTCCCCACGGGTAAAAAATACATCTCGCCACCGACTCGTTCGATGTGCGGTAAGTCACCCGTGAGAAACAACCACTTGTCTTTGTCGGCACCGAACCGCGCGGCATACTCCCGCAACACTTCGGGTGTGTCGTGCTCGGGGTCGACGGAGATCGCTAGAAACTTGACGTCCTCACCCGCGAATGACTGCTGCAACTCTTGCAGTTTTTGGTTCTGCTGGACGCACGTACTCGGGCAACGACTGAAGAAAAAACTGACCACGTGCGGTGTTCCGACCAGCTTGTCACTGGTCAGCACTTCGCCACTTCGCTCGGTTAACTCGAACTGCGTCGTCCAACCTTCGGGGGCATCATCCCGAGCGAACGTGAACTCAGTTTCATCGGCGGTGCCAGAATCGAGATGCGCCGACGCGTCCGTGATCTCTTCGCCGGGCGCGAGGTCGGATGTGTAGACAATGTCCCCGGGCGCGGGTTGCGGACGTTTGCTACCGGTCCGTTGCGAGCGCACGAACAAACCCAAACCGACACCGGCGAGCAGGATCAAGATGATGTGAAAAGTGGTTCGCATGATGGTTCAAGTCAATAAGAGTTTGCTCGAGGGCGGATGAAGCCTGGACATTCGCGGCGGGGACTCAGACGACGATGTCGGCGCCGCGGCTGCCTCGCATCAGCCGCCAAGCGAGCGTGGTGGTGAGTACCGCTGCGACAAGCGAGACGATCCAACACGTGAGATGCGAGGGTGCAAAACCGGCGGTGGTGAAGTCGACCGTCGGGTACAGCAAACGACGCATCTCGGCCATCGAATAACTCAGCGGATTGGCTCGCATGATCGTACCCAAAATCATGGGCCCCACCCCGGCGGCGGAGTCGTAGGCGGGAATCGGGAAGAACGATCCCGACAATAACCACATCGGCATCAACCCCAACATCATGATGGCGTGGAACCCCTGGGTGCTGTCCATGGGCCAGGCCACGATCATCCCCAGCGAACACATGGCGATCGCCACGATCGCTAGCAGAACCAAGAGAGGAACGAGGCTCCACGTCAGCGGTGCGGTGCGAAACAGCAACACCAGCCCCAAAAAGAAAACGGCTTGCACCCAAGCGATCGCCGAACCGCCAATGACTTTACCGAAGAGCACCGGCCAGCGTCCGACGGGGGCGACGAGCACCGATTGCATGAAGCCTTCGCGGCGATCCTCGATCACCGAAATGGTTGCGAAGATGGCGGTGAACAAGACGATCAATCCGATCGTGCCGGGCAGGAAGAATTCGAGGAAGTTTTGCTGACCCGCACCCGTGAATGAGCCACGCAACCCGGTGCCGAAGAGCACCCAGAACAACAACGGCTGGACGATCGCCGCCGTGACGCGATTTCGTTGGCGAAAGAATCGCGTCCACTCACGCCGGGCGAGCATCCACGCGGCGCCCCAGCCGCTCGCGAGCGTGGCAGCGGCTGCGGTGGGCAATGCCGTGCCAGAGATCGCGGAGGCGGCGGAAGAGGCTGCGGGGGGTGTGAGCGTGGACATTCAAAACGATCAATGAAACTGTTCACCGGTCTTGGCGATGAAGACGTCTTCAAGGCTCGGCCGACCGATGGAAATGGATTGTGCTTCGTCGCCCAGGCAACCTGCGAGCGAAGGGACCAACTCGGCGGGCGATTCGCATTGCAAACGCAATTGGTGTTCGATTCGCTGCGACTCGAGCCCCAACTCGGCGAGTAACTGGCGCTGGGCGAGCTCCGGGTCCCGAGCAATGATCGTCACCAGACCAGCACCGAGATCCGCACGCAGCGAAGCCGGCGACGCATCGGCGATCTTTCTACCAGCGGAGAAAATCGCCACTCGATCGGCCTTGTCGGCCTCTTCAAGAATGTGGGACGTCATCAAAATCGTTGTCCCAGCATCGGACATTCGACGCAGCGATGACCAAAGATTCAATCGCGCGGACGGATCCAGCCCCGTACTCGGTTCATCGAGCAATAACAGCGTCGGCTGATGCAGCATCCCTTTGGCGAGCTCGACACGCCGCTGCAGTCCCCCGGACAGCGACTGGCAAAAGTCTCGGCGACGATCGGTGAGCTCGAGTTGCTCGAGCAGCTCATCACGACGGCGGACGAAGTCGCTGCCACGAATTCCGTAGAGGGCGGCTTGGCAAGCGATGTTCTCGTCGACGGTGAGCTTTTTGTCCAAGCTCGGCGACTGGAACACGATGCCGATTTGGCGGCGCGCCGCCAGCGGTTGACGCGCGACATCGATGCCGCCGATGGTGATGGTTCCTCGCTGCAACGGAACGAGCGTACACAACAAGCGAAACAATGTCGTCTTGCCGCTGCCGTTGGGTCCGAGCAAGGTGACAATCTCACCGCGACGGACCGACAAATCGATCCCGTCGAGCGCGACCTTATCGCCGTAACGGTGATGGACTCCCGCCACTTGAGCGACCACATCGCTCGCGGACACTTCATGCTCTCGTACCACAATCGGTCTCACCAAAAAATACGAAGCGTGACGATCAATAGCACCGCAGGCAGCACCAACAAGCTCGACCTCAACATCCGCCGGGCGCGAGCATCATCACGCGACTGAGCGAACGCTAGCGCCGCCCGCAGCATCGGTTGAACCACCGCTACCACCGCGATCGATGCGATCGTGCTGGACAGCCACTCGCTCGGTGAAATGCAGAGAGCGACGCCGCACGCGACCAGAGCGATGGAACCCAGGATACTCTGCCAAGCGGCACTGCGACCGGTGGGCTCAACCGTGGTCGACATTTGGAAGCCCGCGTCCGCGTACTGCGTGCGATACATCCAAGCGCTGGCCATGAAGTGAGGAAACTGCCACGTGACCAAGACGCCGACGAGCAACCATCCGGTCGCGTCGGTGAGTGAGCCACCCAGAGCGGTGTAACCGATCAAGATCGGCAGCGCCCCGGCGACCGCCCCGACCGCTGTGTTCCATGATGTCCGCGTCTTCAGCGGTGTGTAGACGAGCACGTACAAGCCCCATGTCGCCAGCCCCACTAGCGCCGTCGTGGTGCTAAACGCGACGGCAAGCACCGCAGTCCCGAGCACACCGATGAGTGCCGTGAAACCTACGGCGATGGCCACACTCATCCGCTGACTTGGCAATGGGCGTACAGCCGTGCGTGGCATCGTGGCATCGATCCGACGTTCCCAAATCTGGTTCGCCGCCCCCGCCGAGCCTGCGATCATGGCTGTGCCGGCCAGCAACCAAACGAGTTGACTCCACGCGAAAAAACCATCCGCCGCAACCATTGCCGCGGCAACTGTCGTGACGAGAACCAATGTGACGATTCGTGGCTTGGTCAATTGCAGCAAATCAGCGAAGAGCGATGACCTGGCCTCGACGCTCGCCGGCGTCGGCGACTCGCTCGTTTCAGCAGGGGACTCGTCACCCGATATGAACACCGCCCTGCCCTGCCCTGCCCTGCCCCGATTGCTTGAATCTCGATCGGTAAACGTGTGAACGTGCATCGTCCCCTCGGGCGCTGCGGCGGCACCGGCGAGCGGGTCGACGGTTGCGAGATCAAGTGACATGGGCATCGATGAATCGAAAGCGAACAATTGACGAATGAGTGAATGTTTACGATTGAGCGACTGGAAAATCGACGTGCCCCGACGAACGGACTCGCCCCACTCGCAGCACGACGAGGGTTGAAACCGCCAAAATCAGTGAACCGATCGCGACGTGAGCGGTGACCACCATCGACTCCGCAAACCCTTTGGACTGGACGAGGTAACCCTGGGAACCCGGCACCCATTGAAGCATCGTCGGCCAACCGTAGTTCACGACCCAGGTGCCAATCCCGAGCAGAATCTGCAGCACGACTAATCCTATCAGCACGAGGGCGGGTCGGGCCAGCGTCAAATCGCCGCACTTGCGCAATCGAGCCCAGACGGCTGCGGTACACAACCATAGCAACACGGCGACCGCGATGTGCGTTTTGACAATGTGACTGAATCCGATCGGCGACATCGTCGGCTGGGCGTGTCGCAGTTGCGCCCCCAAGACGAGCTGCAAGTAGCTGAGCACGATGAGCATCCCCGCAGCGAAAAAAAGACCTCGCCCGCTCGTTTCCTGGACTGAACGCGGCGACGCTCGCCACCACCAACGTCCAGTCACGCTCGCGGTCGCCACGCACAGTGCAAAGAACGCGGGCCCCGAACAACCGTGCAACATCGCCAACGTCCGATCGCTGAGCACGACCCGCAATCCACCGAGCACCCCTTGGCCAATCACCGCCGCCAGTACCGCGATGGATAACCACCGCACCCAGCGACGTGGCTCACCGCGAAATGCGGCAATGACGATCGCGATCGCGACGAAACCGACGATCGCGGCCAGCAAGCGGTGACCGTGTTCAATCAGCAAATCGAAAGGGCCGAGCAGCCACGTTTCATAAGGGTACAAAAACAGATTGTACCCATACGTGTTGGGCCAATCGGGGACCGCCATCCCAGCATCATAGGTCGTCACCAAACCACCGATCCAAATCAGTGGCCACACCAAACCGACCGCGAGCAGCGCCAGACGGTGCAGCCCACGAGCGGGAGGAGAATGAGTCGTTTCGAGAGCGAGGTTAGACATGAACGGTGAACCCGAGTGGGGCTATGAACTTTTAAGCCAAGAATAGAGTTTTTCCCCAGCAATACCGCCCGCGACGGCGCCGCCAGCTCCCAACACGGCTCCGGGAATCATCCCCCCGAACTGCATCAAGACCATTAACCCGAGCCCCATGACGAGCCCCACAATGGCGCCGATCGAACGGCTTGAATCTTCCGTCATGGTGAGTGGCCCGTTGTCGCGGTGGAGGTGATTGAGTGACGAAGCGAGCGAACGTAATGAATGAGGTCAGCGGCTTGCTCCCAGGACAAACTTGTAGGTGTCGCTTCTCGAGTGATCTCCACTCCCGGCATCGGCGTTCCCGCGATGCCTTGCGAAATTCGTCGGTACAAAGTTTCGAAAGAATCGCCGCCGCGAAACACACCGAGTTGCAAGTTACGAGGGTCCGATGCTCGCGGCGGCAGGGCGCCGGCTCGAATTAACGGACGCATCGCGACACGATCGGTCGGCGTCAGCCCCAACCGCGTCGAATAATTTTTCGTCCAATCGTCATAGTCGAGTGTCGCCACAGCGCCAGCGCCCGCGGGGCCGTGACACCCGACACAGTTCGCGATCTTGCCATGGAACCAATCTCGCCCGCGATCGATGGACGACTGCAACGACTCACCGCTCAGCATCGAACCACTGGCGATCTCCGCCGGCACAGCCACGACATGCTGGTCGGCCTCCGCCCATCCGTCACCAATGTCGTCCAGGACCTCCACCGCAAGCCGCATCGCTTCACCAGTCGCCTCTGAACCTGGCA
>JBBSJZ010000218.1:0-9126 GCA_038256795.1 Pirellulales bacterium
ACGCCGCCTACGCGGTAGTTCCCTGCTGGGTTGCCTGTGGCGTGATCTACCTGGTGCTCAGCCGCTTCACTCAAAAACCGATCACGAACTGAGGTGCTTGCAATGAATCCAAGGAATCCACGAATCGCTTCATTCGTTGCGCTCGTTGTCACGCTCACACCGTGCCTGCTCTACTTTGTCGGTGCCATCGGACACGACGCTGTGAAGCTCGTCACGCTCATTGGCACGATCGCATGGTTCATCGTCACACCGATGTGGATGGGCCGCGAATCGAGCGTCACGGATCGAGACGTGCAGATCTAGGTCATCCCTCGGGGGGCGCGGTGCGATTACCGAACCCCGCCTTCCACGGGCGAAAACTCCGCGAACACGGGTAGTTGTGTCGACGCCGCCTCGGCTTCCGCGAGGCTGAGATTAAAGACTCTCAAGAAATCAAATGCCCCGGAGCGTCCGACGTACTCGGTCGAATTGGCTTGGTCGATGATGACGTTGGCGGTCTGGTGCCGACCGGCGACGTCGGTCATCCCGCTCCGAACGAGGCTCTCGTGCGAGCCACCGGCCAACACGCTCCGCAAGTAGGCATCATCGGCTTGGAACAGTCCCAGCATCACGACGTCGTCTTCGCCACGACCGTCGCGGCGCACCGCATCTAGCATGCTGGGAACCAAATTGACTTCGGCCGCGGCACTGGCCAAATCGATGCGAACGTTCATCAGCGAGAATGTCCAGGCGGCATCGCGACTCGGCTCCGCGGCACGAAACCAGGCCACGAGCGGATCGTACAGAATGCTGTTGGTCGGATCGGTGAGCGAGTACGTTTGCGTGCGATCGACCTCGACTCGAGAAGTGTCAAAGATGAACGCCAGGTGCTCGGGGCGATCCGGCGGTCCCGTGGGTTTGCTCAGCACGAAATCGTATCGGGGATCGCCTTCGTTGACGGCATCTACGAGCCGCGTCACCAAATCGCTTTCGATCGCCGTCACCTGCTGGATCGCGATCACATCGAATTGACGAATCACGCGGCAAATCGTCCGCCGAGCATCGTTGCTGGCGAGCTTCGTCGGTCCGAAACCATCGAGTGACCAGGTGGCGATGCGGATGCCCTTGAGTCGATTGGTGGCGACGCCTCGATCGTATCGGGCCCGCGCATCACTGCGAGTATCGTCGATGGTGCGGCGCAATGAAGTCGCGTCACTCGTATCTTGCGACGACCACATCCGCGCCAGCGTCGGATTCATGTCTCCCGAGCTCGAGATGCCGATTTCGCCCCGCGTGCCGACCAGTGAAGTATCCGTATCCACGGTGTCGAGAGACCGCAAACTGATGCCGTCGAGGCCACTGATTTGATAGTTCGTGAACACGTAACCCCCGCCGCCAAGCAGGGCGAGGACAATGACGAGGGGTTGCAACGGGCGACGGGGCGCAGGTTCTGACATGACGATTCCATCACGGGAGGGTTGATGGCGGGGTGGACTCGGTGTGAAATCGGATCACCCGAGGGTCGCCCAGTAGCCGATCCGGTAGCGGCGCCGAAAGTTTGTGAAACTGTGTTCGGGCGTTCGATCCAGACCCGATGGTTCGGAAAGGCGATCCACTTTCCCGAGGTGCGACATCTTCACCCACCCGCATCAATCCCGTCACCGATCGCAAGCTGCACTCGGAATTCCTCCCTCACCCGTTCATGACACTTTCGCTCGGAATCGTTATCCTGGTCGAGACAACCAGCGCGGGTCGGAGACCCGTGCAACGTTTCCGAACAACCTTTTTCGATTGAAGTAAACGCCGTGAGCGAAATCATTGACGTCGAAGTCCCAACCGTTGGCGAGTCGATCAGCGAAGTGCAAGTGAGTCGTTGGCTGAAGAATGATGGTGACTGGGTCGCGGCGGGCGAAGATCTTGCGGACATCGAGACGGAGAAAGCGTCGGTCCAAATCCCGGCGCCAGCTTCTGGGTTTCTGCACGATATCAGCAAAAAGGTGGATGAGTTCGCGACGATCGGCGAAGTGATCGCCAGGATCCGAGTGGCCGCAAAGCCCACGGACGGAGCCCCGGCGAGTCCCTCATCCACGACGGCTGCGGTCTCTTCGTCCGCGGCGGGTGCCGCTCCGTCGGGATCGCCGACGTCGGGATCGGCAACTTCGGGATCGGCAACTTCGGGATCGGCGACGGCGTTCGTCATGCCAGCAGCTCAGCGAGTGCTCGACCAACACGGATTAACGGCTTCGCAAGTTCCGGCATCGGGACCCGGCGGGCGGCTGTTGAAGGAAGACGTCGAGAACTTTGTCCGCAATCGGCCTGCGCCGCCACCGGCCAAGGCCGCCCCGGTCGCGAGCTCGATCGCTGCGCCGCCGCGTCCGACGGCGCCGACGAGTTTGGTGACCGACTCAGCGTATCGGACTGAGGAAGTGAAGCCGCTCAGTATGCTGCGTCGAACGATCGCGGCGCGATTGGTGGAGGCCCAGCAAACGGCTGCCCTGCTCACGACGTTCAACGAGGTCGACATGCAACCGGTGATGGCGATTCGATCGAAGTATCGTGACGCGTTCAATGAAAAACATGGCGTCAAGCTCGGTTTCATGTCGTTCTTTGCCAAAGCCGCCGTCGAGGCGCTGCGTCGATTCCCAGCCGTCAACGCCGAGATCCGTGGCGACAGTGCCGTTTATCGTCATTACCAGGACATTGGCATCGCGATCGGCGGCGGTAAGGGACTCGTCGTCCCCATCCTCCGCAACGTCGAACGCATGTCGTTCGCTGAGATCGAAAACTCGATCTCCGACTACGCTGCCAAAGCCGGTGATAATCGACTGCAGCCAGCTGACTTGATGGGCGGAACCTTCACGATTAGCAACGGCGGAATCTACGGTTCGCTGCTCAGCACGCCGATCGTCAATCCGCCCCAAAGCGGCATCCTCGGTTTGCACTCGATCCAAGAACGCCCCATCGCGCTCGACGGACAAGTCGTCATCCGCCCCATGATGTACCTTGCACTCACGTACGACCACCGCATCGTTGACGGACGCGAGGCCGTCGGCTTCTTGAAGACGATTAAGGATGTGATCGAAGACCCCGCACGTTTGTTCTTGGAGTTGTAGTGCAGGATTGGCAACTTTCGCAATTCGGTGACTCGCTCGGTCGCGGCAGCGGCATCGGGGAATTGATGCAAGACCTGGGCGATGCGCTCGCCCGGGGTGGAGAAAATGTTTGCATGCTCGGCGGAGGACAACCCGCACACATCCCCGCCATGGAATCCGTTTGGCGGAATCGCATCGAATGCATCTCGGCGGATCGCCCCCAGCTGCGACATGCACTCGGCAATTACGAACCGCCCGCCGGCAATCCGACCTTTCGGAGGTCGCTCGCGGAACTGCTCCAGCGTGAATTCGATTGGCCCATCGGCCCCGAGAACATCGCCGTGACGCCCGGCGGCCAAACCGCATTCTTCATGCTGTTCAATGCCCTCGCCGGCCGCATGGCCGACGGCTCGCAAAAGCAAATCTTGATTCCCGTCGTGCCTGAGTACATCGGTTATGCGAACCAATCGACGAGCGGCGAGATGTTCACCGCCGTCAAGCCGACGATTGAATTGATCGGCAATCATGAATTCAAGTATCACGTCGACTTCGACTCACTCGAGGTGAATGAGCGAACCGCAGCGATCTGTGTTTCTCGCCCCACCAACCCGAGTGGTAACGTGCTGACGGACGCCGAGATCGCGCGGTTGGCAAGCTTGGCGAACCAGCATCAGGTGCCGCTGATCATCGATAATGCTTATGGATTGCCATTTCCCGGCGCGATCTTCACGGACGCACGTCCCGTGTGGAATGAAAACATCATTCTCACGCTCAGTCTTTCCAAAATTGGTTTGCCCGGCACACGAACCGGTATCGTCGTCGCCCGCCGCGAAGTCATCGACATGATCGCGTCCATGAACTCAATCATCGGACTCGCGAACACGAACATCGGCCAAGCCATCACCACCCCGCTCATCCAAAGCGGCGAGATTCTCGAGTTGTCACGCGACGTGGTACGACCGTTCTACGAACACAAGTCGCATCAAGCACTCGCCATGGTTGCCGAGTCGTTTGCCAAAGCGATCCCGTATCGCGTTCATCGTAGCGAGGGTGCATTCTTCTTGTGGATGTGGTTCGAGGGGCTGCCGATATCAGCCAATGAGCTGTACCAGCGATTGAAACAACGCGATGTCTTCGTCATCCCCGGCCACCATTTTTTCTTCGGGCTCGACGCCAGCGATTGGCAGCACCGCGACGAGTGCATCCGCGTCACCTTCACCATGCCCGAAGCCGTGGTCCGCCGCGGATTGAAGATCATTGCCGAGGAAGTGCAACGTGCGTACGCTCAATAACGCAGCCACGCTAACGATTGCCCTCGCCATTCTTCTACTCGGCGGCGTGAACCTTCGAGCCGCCGACGCCACCCGCTACCACGCGATCCATGTCCTCGATGAGGCTACCGGTCGCGGTGTGCCGTTGGTCGAGCTCCGCAGCGTCAACGACGTGAGCTACTGGACCGACTCCGCCGGGTTCGTCGCGATCGATGATCCGAGTCTGACCCATCGCGAAGTTTTTTTTCACGTCACCAGTCACGGCTACGAATACCCCGCCGACGGTTTCGGCTACCGTGGTGTTCGCTTGCAGGTCGAGCCCGGTCAACAGTCGACGCTGCGTTTGCAGCGAAAGAATCTTGCCGAACGTTTGTACCGTGTCACCGGGGACGGGATCTATCGCGACTCCGTATTGCTCGATCAACCCACGCCGATCGCCAGTCCACTTGTGAATGCAGGTGTCGTGGGAAGCGACAGCGTGTTGACCACGATTTATGGCGGACGCATCCATTGGTTTTGGGGCGATACAAATTTTGCCAACTATCCGCTCGGCAATTTTCATGTGCCCGGGGCGACGTCACGACGACCCTCCGACGGTGGACTCGACCCCAGTGTTGGCGTTGATCTGAAATACTTCGCGGACGATGACGGGCGCGCCAAAGCGACGTGCAGGATGCCTGGCGATGGGCCGACGTGGATCTTCGGCTTGACCGTGATCGGCGACGACGCGGATTCGCAAACGATGTTCGCGGGTTACGCCAAAATTAAACCGCCACTCGATGCTTATGAACGCGGCATTGCCCAGTGGGATGACGAGTCGGAACAATTTCTCAAAGTCATCGAGTTCCCCAAGACCCAGCAAGCGTACCCGATGGGTCACCCGGTGCTCACGGGCGACTACGTTTACTACTGTGATCCCCTGCCACTCGTTCGAGTTCGCCCTTCGCAGGTGGATATCTTGAAGCCCGAGGCCTATGAACTCTATAGCTACTTTGCCGATGGTAGCAGTCTCGATGATATTCGCCTGGATCGCGACTCCGATGGTCATTTAATTTGGAAATGGCGACGCGGCTCGCTGCGACTCACCCGCGATCTTGAAGAGTCGCTCGCTCAAGAGGGACGCATCCGAGCCGATGAGCGTGTATTTCGGCTGCGGACCACGGAAAGTGATCGGCTCTGGACGCTGCACACGGCTTCCATCGCCTGGAGTGAGTACCGGGCACGATGGATCATGATCGGTTTGGAAGTGGGGGGTGAATCTTCGCATCTCGGTGAAGTTTACTATGCCGAATCCGAAAGTTTGACCGGACCCTGGTCACCAGCGACAAAGATCATCACTCACGATCACTATTCGTTCTACAATCCGAGACTGCACCCGATGCTGACGAGCAAAGACGGCAGGCACGTTTACTTCGAGGGCACTTACACGAAGAGCTTTTCAGGAGCATCTCAGGCAACGCCGCGATACGATTACAACCAGATCATGTATCGTTTGGACCTCGCGAATTTTCAGTGATCGCGGCGTGTCCACGACTCACGTTTAGTTCTCCTTTCGACCGGACTTGGCACGTTGCTCGAACAAATATCCCACTTGTCGACCTACTTGATTGCCGGGCTCGGCGCGGTTCATGTTGCCGCCTTCTTCATGTTGGCCGGCTGGACGCGTCGCGAGAACCGCATGCTCGCCCAGACGCTGAATCGATTCACCGAGGGGCTTCCCAATCGTAGCCAGCTCGACTGGGGAACTCATCTCGCGGATCAAATCGAAGCCTTTTTGACGGACATTGACGATGTCCTTGCGGAGCCCGATGGTTCGCCCAATCGGGGGCTGCTGCGACAGCGGATGCAGATCATCGACGAACGCCGGGATTACTTGCAATCTTCGCGATTCGAGACGGCTTGGAATGTCGCGCGAACGATGATCGAAGCGTACCCCTTGGCGGGAGTTCTGGGGACGATTTGCGCCATCGGCGCCGCACTCGCCGGTCCCGACGGGGGCACCGTTTCAACGATCGTGGCACGATTCGGTGACGCGATTTGGAGCACTTTCGCGGGGCTGTCCGCAGCCATCCTCTTGATGCTCATTCACAGCTATTGGGAAACCAGCTTCGCTCGCTTGAGCGAGAATCGTGACCACGTTCGTGATACCGTCACCAAGGCGAAACGCGAATTGTCTCAGCGGAGCGATCCGGGATGAGTGACTCTCGATCCGCGACCGCGCACACGCGGCGGCATCGCACGCGGTTCCAACTTGCACCGTTGGTGGACTTGCTATTGATCATTGTGTTCGCTCAGTTCATGGAGGTGCGGACAACTGTTCGTGATCAAGCGACCGCGTTGCAATTGAAGCTCGATAGCGCCGCTCGAACGGCGGAGCTTCTCCGTTCGGAACAGCTCGAATCGAATCAGCAACGTCAACGGGAACAACAACGGACCATCGAGGCGATCGAAACCATTACAAAGATCTTTGCGATACCCAAGACGCAAGTCACCAAATATGCCAAGGATGGTGGCATCGATGTCGCGTCGGTATTGCAGGACGTTGCCCTGCAAGCGGAATCACTCTCCGCCGAGTCGCCCGAGACTGTCATCCGATTCTTGGTGGGTCACCAGGAGCTATTGAAACGGGCCGAGATTTGGAATCTGCACGTGGGGGGTGACCGCAAAGCGACGTTATCGGTCGCCGACCAGCAAATTCGATTCGCGTTAGAACGTCAGGGTCAAGACGCGCGGACCGGAGAATTTGAAGACTCACTGTTCGCGGCCTATAAACAATTACCTCAGCCCAAAGAGTTGGTGGTCATCCTCGCGTCGTATTCACCCGACGCCGTCGCCGGCGTTTATCAACCAATGATTGACGCAATTCCCGCTGCGGTGGAGAGGATGCGGGCTGATGATTCGACGACGCGCTTCGAATACACCGTACTCGGTGCTACCCCTGATCCCATTCCCAATTAACCGAACCCATACTCGGCCTACACCAGGACACGCGACCATGAAGAAACGAATACTCTTACCCGTGCTCGGCATCGGCGGCCTTCTGGTGTACCTCGCGAGCCAGTTGTTTTCATTCAACCTCGGTTTGGGCGTTCCGGAATCAAGGAACTTGGTGTCGGTCGAGTCGCCATCGCCATCGACTCAAGCCGTCGATACGCCCACGGAGGAGTCGCTGCAAACCGTGGTGGAAGCGACCCCCAAACTACTGCTGGTCGATGTCGTGATTGACGGTGACGAATTTAGCGCGAATCGCGTCACCACCGCTGGCGATGACGGTCCAATGAGCCAACGCGAGCGTCAAACCGTCGAGCAAATCGTCACGCTGGTCCTCGAAGCCGCAGGAGACACGAGCGGAACACGGGTGCGCATTTCACGCACGGCGGAAGCGATCGCTTCCGCTGAAGCGAAGTTATTGGAAGCGCTTCAGGCAGCGGGTATTAGCAGTGATGCGATCGACAAACGAAGCCGTTTGGTCGAGTAGTAGGTACGAACGTCCGGGAGTATCCGATTAGGGTTAAGCCAAACTCAAGAAACCCCGAGCGAACTACTTGAGGCGAGACTTCGAGCTTTCTTGCAACTTCGAGCCTTCTTGCAACTTCGTGACGTGCGGCCAAGAGCAGGACCGGGTAGCGAGCGCTGAATTACTGGGCGACTCGTGCGGCCGAGTTGACGAGTACGTGGGGTGTTTCCATGCCAGAGACGAATCCACGGGGGCCTTCGATGCGGATGTAGCTATTTAAGTGCATTCTGAGGTTCGTACCGGGCGTGGGCGTCGCGTACGCTATCGTGCGGCCCGTCGTGTCCGTCAATGCGAACGGTGGACTGTTGGGTCGAGCCGAATAAACTTGCACGAGGTAACCGGTTTGCGACGTCCACTCTCCCGGACCGGCGGGCGGCCCGGTGGGAGTCGGACTCGGCACGATTTGCGGTGTGGGTGCCTTGGCTACCGGGTTGGACATCGCCGGCGACGTCATCGCCCCAGATGTCACGTTCGATGTCCAGGGTGATCCGGCGCTGGGAACGACTGAGTTACCGTCACGACGCTGGGCAACGCGTTGGTATTGCAGGGTCCGTTCAAGGACCTCGTGAGCGCGACGAGCTTCGAGCGGATTCGTGGCTGTTTGCGATAGCAAAGACGCGGCACGTGCAATCGGTTCTGCCTCGGTCGCCGATGCGCCCGCGGCCATGATGCGTGAGAGCATCAATTGCAACTTCTCCGCATCCGCACCGCGTGCTTCCGCTTCAACGCGAGCGACCGACTCGCTGCTGACGATATGCAGCGTGTTGCGAACGGAGCCCTTTGGATCTGCAAAGCCAGTGGCCTGTTGCACCGGTTCCATGTTTTGGGTTGCACTCGTTTGCATCACGCCCAATGCGGTGGGGTCAATCATCGGTACCGCTCGCCGCGCACTTCCACCGACCCAATTCGAGTCGCTGGCGAGTTCCGAGCTCGCGGGCATCATCGTCTCGAACGAGCCGATTTGCTGGACCCGCGACCTACCGACGAACGCCATGGATGACTTTTGAAGTTCCGGCTCGCTGATCGACTCGGATTGGCGAAGTCGTGATTGTTCAGCATTACTGGCGATTTCGTCGCTGGCGCGACCACGGTGATCATTCGCTTGCCATTCGTCGCGAACGCCACTGCCGATCGGCTGATCCGAAGGTTCTGGCGGCTGTCGGTCTCGCTCGGGCTGATCTCGTTTTGCAAACGCGTTGACTGGCTCCGCTTCGTCGCTTTCTTCCGGTTCGGCTTGAACTACTTTGTCTCGCTTGGACGCCGCACG
>JBBSJZ010000219.1:0-9111 GCA_038256795.1 Pirellulales bacterium
CGGACAACTATACCGGCTACGGAAAACGAAGAACGGGAAGCTCCTGCTTTCCAAGTAACGCGTCGAAAAAAACGCTGGTACTTGACGAACCGACCTGCTTCGGTCACCGTAACTTCAGCAATGATCTTTGGTCGGACCATTTTGCAACTCAACTTTTTCGAATCGAACGTCTTCTGATGACTTCGCTGTTCCGGCCATTACTCGCTAGCCTGCTCTGCAGCATGATCGTTCTCGGTCATGCCCCGGCGTGGCTGCATGTGGCCATCTGTGACGGTGAATCGCATTCGCACGTCGTTGCCTCCGTTACCAAAACCGTATCCGTTTGCTCGCACGGTTCTTGTCACCATGCGGGCCAGTCCAATGCAGCTCAGCCTGAGGCGGACGAGACGGTTTCTCATTCGCATGAATCGGGTAGTCACCAACAGCATGATTCCGGCACTTGCGTGATTTGCCAGTCTTTGGCAAGTCCAACGGGTGTGACTTGGGAGCTGATGGTCGCTCTTCCAGCGGAGTTCGTTTCTGAACCCGCGTTTGTGTCTTCTGGTCGCCCGCTGTTGGTGACATTTCTTTCGATCCCGCTGCCTCGCGGTCCACCGACGATCGGTGTTTAGGTTGCGTCGTGTCTCATCAGCCGATGAGCGATAGCTCACGGTTGTGTTGTTAAGAGAACCGGATGCTAACGCATTGTGGCTGATGCATTGCAGCGACAATCCTGCCCCACGTCTCCACCTCGTTTGGTTTGATGTCATCGGTCTATCGGTGCGCATCGACCCAACTGGACTCACGACTCATACGTCCCGCCGCGCGGCGGTGCGATCGGTCAACGGTCCGACCAAACCCGATCGGTTGTGCTTCGCGCGGTGGGGCACCTTATACGAAACATCAGGCATTGGGCATTAAGCCACGGTTGGTGAATGTGAACCGGACGCTTTTATGCGTTCCTGCGGATAGAAACAACGTGTGCGGTTTGTTCGTCGCCGCCGCACGCGGCCTGCATTGGTCATGCGGAACCTTTGGTCAGGCGGCAAAAGTATTTTTCTGTAACTCGTTTTCTGAAGGAAAACAAAATGCGTAAGTTGTTTAGCAACAAGAAGGGCCAAGGCCTGGTCGAGTACGGTTTGATCATCGCCGGCGTGGCGTTGATCTGTGCCGCAGCAGTTTCTGTGTTCGGTCACAAAACCAGCGACTTGATCGGTGCTGTGGCAACGATCCTCCCAGGTGCTCACGCCGATGACAACGGTCCAATCGTCAGCGGGAAGCTGATCGAAACGACTGGTGCGGATTCTGGTCAAATTGCACTGGATGCGGCTACGATTGCCACGCGAACGGATTTCGGGCGCCTCGACGCCAATGTGCTCGGTACTGACGGTACCACTGACGGATTCGGTGGTTTGATCCTCGAACCTTAAGCCGAATTAAGTCCGCATGGAAGCTTCGTCCACCCATTCCGGGATTTTCCCGGCATGGGTGGCTTTCTCAATTTTCCAACCGAAATCGCGATCGGTCAAGCATTCCAGGGGCGATGCCCCTGGCTACGTTGAATTTGGCCCTTGGCCAAGACTGCGATGACCCATCCCCGCGCGACAAACAGATGTTCTCCACCCTCGCCCTCATCACCGCCGGCCTGCTAACCATCGCCACGATCTGCGATTTGCGAACTCGTGAGATTCCTGACTGGATCTCGATCGGTATCGCAACCGTTGCGGTCGTCGGCTCGCTTGTCGGCTGGCTGGAACTTGAAATTGCTTTGGTTGTCGCAGGCGGAATCGTGGGGCACGTTATCGGCTACGGCTTGTTTCGGTTTGCGAAACTTGGTGGCGGAGATGCCAAGCTGATCGCCGCACTGGGGATGCTGTTGGGGCCGGTTGGGATTTTCATTTTGTTATTTGGCATGGCCATCGCCGGTGGCGTGCTCTCGCTGGTCGCGATGCTTCGCGGCCAGCGTGACTACGCCTATGTCCCCGCCATCATGGCTGGGTTCGTTTGGTATGTCGGTATCGTTTCACTCGTTTAGTTTTTCGCACAAAGGGATAAAGCAAATGTCGAAGTTGTTCATGATCGCCACCATTGGTTTACTGTCCGCAGCCTCGCTTCAAGTCGCCTTCGCCGACGATCACGCGGGGATGAAGAAGGAGCACGAGGCTGCCCATGCCCAGCACGACAAATGGGCGGCAGAACACGCGAAAATGCGGGTCGAGCACTTCCGAGCACTAGCAATGATCGCCAAGTTGCAAGCACACATCTACGAACACGAGGCCGAGTTGGTCGAGCACGACGAGGAAATCCGTGCCCATGAAGATCACGCGGTGCACCATGGCGAAGAGATCGCGGCACACGAAAAAGACGGTGACGCCAGTAATCACGAACACCTCGAAAAGGAACACGCCGCGTTCACAGCCGAGCATGAAGCGATGGCTAAGAAACACGATGAAGTGACAGCGGGACACCAAGAACTCCACGCCGTGCTGACTAAATTGACGGAGCTGATGAAGTCTCACAAATGAGAACTGTTCGTCCCCAATTTCGCTCTGGTCAATCGCTCGTCGAGTTTGCCGTCATTGCACTTGTCATGTACATGTTGCTGGCGGCGATCGTGACGTTCGGGCACATGCTGTATGTCGCTCAAGGATTGCAATCGGCGGTGGATTTGGCGGCGCGGGAGATTTCGCGAACGCCGCTGCTGGCCGACGAGACGCTGGAGACGCTGATCACAAACGGTAGCTTAGACGCGGTCTACAGCAAAAATTTCTTGGTATATGACCGAAGCAATCTCGGCACGCAGAACTTTTTTTCGGATGTCGTTCCAACGTGGCCGGTCGTCAATCAACAGCTTGCCTTGATGATGATTGTGGACGGAGATTACATTCGCTATCCGGGTGCGTTGATATCCGACTCGGACACTCCGACTGGATTCACGATTCGAATTCCGTTGGTGTCCACGTCCGGTGACGGCGGCGAAACGATCACGCTTGTCGACGTAATAGAAGAAATTGCCTCGCCAACCGACCCCGATCCGTTTCGGGTTTCGTCGCCCAGCGGCGGTATCGTCGCCCTGCGAATGAATTATCCATTCCAGGCTGCCGCCATGAGCAGCTTTCGACCGAACCCTGACGGAACGTTTGAGCCGACGTTGGGCAGCCAAGTGGCCACGGATGACGATTCTAACGTGGGCAGTGGTGGGATCTATTCCGGGACTCACGGCGGCGAAAACGGATTGGGGGTCCAAGGCGCGTTGGGGCAAAGGGTCCGTCCGTTCCGGCGATTGATCACAGCACAAGCAATTTATCGACGTGAGATCTTTGAATGAAGTGGTATGTGCCACTCTCACCGACGAAAAGAAGTAACAAATTCGCAAGGAAGCAATCCAAGACATTGACTGAAGTGAGTCCGAATGCCTCCCCAAAACTATCGTAAAAATTCTCGCCGCTCACGATTGCCTCGCTTGTTGCTCGGAGGCTTCGGGCTACTCACGCTCATGACCTTCGGTATTGTCGGGACGCTGTGGCTGGCCGGTGTGCCGCTCAATCCGTTTGCGAAAGCGGAAGCGGTTGACGATCCGTTCATGGTTCGCATCCCGATCAACTCACGACCGATCCCGGCCTACACGCGCGTCGATCGTTCGCAATTGCTCAATCCCACGACCGGCGGCTTGATGGTCCAGAATGTTCCACCGGTTGCCTCAGTCGGTATGTCAATCGTTGGCATCGACGAAAGCGGTTCGCATATCGAAAGCAAAGTCGAGTCAATCAGGAACGATAACGATGAAGTTGTCTTTGTGGTCACTGGCGGAGCCGAAGTTCGACAAGTCAACACATTCACGTTGGGCGGCGCGATGATGAACGTGAACGCGATCATCGGTCGGGTCGTGAAAGCGGACAAGCGCGCCGGACTGGGTTTTCAAGAAAACACGTTCTTCCCAAAAGGCACACCCGAAGGACTCGCGGGGGCGACGCCTACTGGGATGCGTGCGATCACGCTTGATGCGACCCGGCTGACCGGTGTGCATTCGCTCGGCGCAGGTGACCAGATTGATCTGCTGGCCAATGTGCCAATCGATGATAAGGGAGAGTTGAGCGAGGTGGAGTTGATCGCGCAAAGTGCCAAGGTGCTGCGTCCGGTTTATGTGCGAAACGAAGTCTCGACCTCTGCGACGCTGATGCAGGGCAATCAAACGAAGAACACGCCAAAGTACGAAGTCGCGATAGCGGTTGCCGCCGACGATGTCATTCGATTGCAAAATGCGATTAACCAAAATCTCTCGATCACCTGTATCGCCCATTCGATGAAGCCGCCCGTCGATGGTGAAAGCGATTCCATCGTCATGGCTTCCGATGAAGTCCGCGTTCCCGTAACCGTGCGACCGATCTTGGCTTACAACGTCGTTTCACGCGACGCATTCGTCAGCCCGGCAACACGCTCGATCAAGACTGAGACGATTTCAAGGCAAGAAGCTGATCGGATTGGTGCGATCACATCGCTGGGTGACGCCCTCGGTGCTATCGTTCGTCAAGACATTCCGGCAGGCAGATACCTGCGTCAAGCTGATTTACTTAACGGCCCGCCAGGTGAAAGTGGAATAGACGTCCAGCCTGTCTTAGATACCTCGACAGGCTGGAAGCCCAGCCCACACGACGGGACTCAGTTTGTTTCGATGCTCCAAGCGGAACCGAACACACCACAAGCTCCCGCCGCAACGGCCGTTGGCGACCGTCCTGCGATCACACGATTCATTCCCCCAGGCATGAAAGCGTTCGCGATCCCTTGGGAAAGTTTGTATGGGAGCGAACAGGTTCAGATTGGCGATCAAGTCGATTTGATGGTCAGCTACCCACTGGAACGACAAGATTCCGTGAAAGAACGAAGGACCGAGTCGGATGGCACGATCATCGAACGCGAATTCGAGGAAATTAGCGTACGCGAATCGCTGCAACCACGAAGCAACACCTTCGATCGTCGCGGTGAGCCATGGTTCGTTGCTACCGATGCCATCATTGTCGGCCCGCTCGGCTTCCCCGCTCCCGCGCCCGCGGAGCGAGCACTTGCCGGTGCGAACAATCCCGCCGCAGCAAAACCACCGATCATCGTCGCGATCGCCGACCTAGACGCGGAAAACTTCGCAGCCGTGCTGGCGACAAAGGAAGCCAAATTTTCGATCGCGATCCACGCCGATAACGCGACACGACCTGGCATGAAGTCGATCGCCATCTGCCCGGTGGTGATGGAGCGTTACACCAAGTTCGACGAAGCAATTTGGCAAAACAATCGTCGCAGGATCATCAGCCGACTGGTGGACGAAGACGATCCAAGATTTGCCTACGCCCTTTCGGTGCTCGAGATCGAGACCTACTACGGGCAAGTCATCGCGACAGAGAAGTCGCGATGGGATTTTTTCGAGCACGGTGATTTCCTGCCAGTCGGTACCCAGCCGGGCATCGCCGCCGGAGCCACCGCCGGTCACACGATCGCGATCGTGGAAGCCAAGTCGATCGAAGGCCTCGCTGCGTTTGAGAGCGAAGACCGGGTCACAATTTTGATACGAATGGTTTACCGGTTACCCACCGAGATTCTGTATTCAGGAAATAGTCGCGCGTTTCCGCAAGGGATGGTCGTTGTCCGGGACGCAAGAATCCTTCGCCGGTCGGTGCAAGGCATGGTCGCTCTGGAACTGCCCGACCACGAATCAGCCGCGTTTCAAGCAGCGATCGCAAGGGTCGCTGGTGAAGCGGAGACCAAAGAACAAGTCGATAGCATCATCGGAAACGACCAAGCGAAGGCGGGTCCCAGCGTGGTCATGATCGCGGTGGCACAGCCTCGTGCGGCTTATCTCCAACGGAGCGATCCGGACCAGGTTGCATCAAATGTCCAATCATTCAATTCGCTTAAGTCCATCCAGTTGACGGAAGTCTTCATCAACGCCGAACGAACCGTGTACGCATTCGCTTCGGAATTGGATTCAATGGAGCGAGACTAGATGGGTTTTGGTCATCGGCCCTGGGGCGTTGCCCCAGGCGACGGAATGTATGGCCGTTGGCCAACGAATTGGATGGCCAACGGCCTTTTGCAACATAGCCCGGGGCAACGCCCCTGGAACACGATCAATGCATTTAAACCTTTGGCTAACGGCCATATTCAACCAACGATCAACGATGATTCTCGATCAATTCCAACGCCGCAAGCGAATCCACCGACGAGGCTACGTACTCGTTCTTGTTGCGATGTTGCTATTCAGCATCATGGCAATGGCGGCGATTGTCATTGACATCGGCTTTGCGAGGTTGGCCCAACTGCAAATGCAATCGGCGGCCGATTCAGCGGCGATCGAAGGCTTGCGTTCCGGCAATGGGGCGGCGTCCGAAATAGTCGGACTCATTTTCGATGATGACCTCGACACCTCAAGCGACCACCGCCAATTCGGTGCCGGGCCGGTGGTGGATTTTACCGGCGATGTGGATGATCCGTCGCTGGCGGCGAGTCAGGATTTGTCGATCCCGACGAACCGTAGCTATAAGCCAACGATGCAGGTGGGGACATCGACGCCGGGTTTGTTTCGCGTCAAGCTCCAACGCGGTGGCGACCTTGACGCGGATGCCAATCTTTTTGCCGTTGGTCCACCGGTTCCCTACCTGTTCGCCCGTGGATCGTTTTTAAGCCGAGAACTGATTCGCAACGGAATCACCGTTCGTGCCGAAGCGATCTCACGCTACGAGCCGGTTGTGTGTGTGGGCAATGCCGTCGCGGGCTTGCCGGGGCGACTCGATCTTGCGGTGTCGATCAACGATTGGGACAGCTCCGTCGGTTCTAATCTGTTTGTTTATGCTCAACCTGTGATTGGGTTCCCAATCGGAAATTCGCAAAGTTCGATCAATACCGTGCCCGGCTTCCTTGCCATCTTCGATCCGGCGGCGAATGACCGAGTCATTGGATTTGGCCTCGGTTCGGTCTCCGGCGGCGTGATTGTTAAAGCACCTCTTTCTAACGGCATTCAAGTCGCACCGGCAAACGTTTCGGCGGCTTTTGCGTACCCTGCGACGATGGGCGATGACGTTGCGTTGGTGTTTCAGCAGCGGATGACTCATCGCAATGCACTTGCTCAAGCTCCAGTATCGGTAAGGAATTAACCCATGTCCATCACCGCTCGCATACTTATTCTTGGCTCCGACAAGTCGCTTCGTGATGAAGCGAAACTCGCGTTCGATTCACTTGGGGATCAGTCGCCGCGATTTCGATTCGTCAGTAATGCCAATCAACTCTTTGAAGTCTTGCGGAACCAGCCGATTGATCTCGTGTTGGCTGAGTTCTCCGAGAATCCTCGGGAGCTGAATCCGCTGGTCGCACAGATTTCTTCCGCAGTGCCAAACGCTCGTGTCGCCGCGATTTTGCGGCCGGAAGGTTTTGACGAAACCGTGAACGAGTCCACTGTGCTGATCGACGCCATGCGTGGTGGCGTGTGTGACTTTCTCAGACGGCCACTTTCGACGGCTGATCTCAATCGTTTGATCGGTAGCGGGACGACTGCCGAAAATGGCCGCGTCGACTCACGTCCGAACCAACTTGGTCGCGTCGTGTCGTTTGTCAGCAACAAGGGCGGCGTTGGAAAATCGACGCTGGCGACCAATACAGGCGTTGCCATCGCTCGGCGGGGAAAGCAAAGCGTGCTGCTGATCGATGGCTCGATTCAAATGGGTGTTGGCGCTGCACTTCTCGATTTGAATCCTTCGGCGACACTGACGGACCTGGCGCGTGAGAGCGAACGGCTCGACGCGACGATGATTCGGCAAACGGCTGCGGTGCATTCGAGCGGGTTGCACTTGTTGGCAGCTCCCGCCGATGCGGTCGAAGCGATGGAGATTGACGATGTGTTGATGGCTCGCATCATCACGATGGCACGCCAGAGTTATGACATCGTGATTGTTGATACGTTCCCGATGTTTGATCGCGTTGTGATCGCGGCACTCGATTTGAGCGACCGAGTATTCGTGGTGCTTGAAAACGTCGTGCCGACGCTATTGGGCGGTGTGAAGTTGCTCAGTGTGCTAGAGCGAATTGGTTATCCGGCCAAACGCCAGTCGATCATTCTGAATCGTCAACAACGGGTCGCAGGCAGCTTATCGATTGACGACGTGGCCGAGCGGATGCAGCGGAACATCGACCACGTTTTGCCGTTTGATAAACGAGTGATGGCGGCAGCGAACTGCGGCGTGCCGATAGCAACGGCGATGCTCCGTTTCAGTGGGTTCAGTCGGGCTTTGGAACGATTGGCGGATGATGTGGTCGGAACCGGATGCCCCTCACCCCCGACCCCACTCCCCCAAGCGGGGCGAGGGGAGCCAGACATTGGTGAGCCGACTGCGCTAGACGCGGGTTCCGGTTGGTTGGCGAGGCCCGAAGCTAGCGTCTTCGGCTCACAGGATGGAGAACGGGCTCATGAGTGACCAAGACTCCGTTCGCGACAAATTTGGTGCCCGCGATTTGCTATCCCGCTCCAGTTTGCATCTTCCCGGCGATCGTGTCCGTTCCGAAGTGAAACGGCAAGCGTCGCAGAGCTTTTCGACACAAGCTACAAGCACACCCATCGGTGGCTCAGCTTCGTTTGCATCGGTCAAAGCGGTCATGCACCAACAATTGCTCGAAGACCTCGATCGTCGCGAACGAATCACGGCTGACGAGGATGAATTGACTGGACTGGTGAAGGAGTTCGTGGCCGACGCGCTCGAAACACAAGACTGGTCGCTGAACGAATCTGAACGAAAGCAACTCGTCGATGATTTAATTGAAGAAACGATCGGCGTCGGGCCGCTTGCGCCGCTACTGGCCGATCCAGCGGTCAGCGACATCTTGGTCAACGGACCCTTCAAAGTGTTTGTTGAGCGATTCGGTCGCTTAGAATCGACCTCGGTGAGATTTCGAGACGATGAGCATTTGGTGCGCATCATCAGCCGGATTGCCGCGCGAGTCGGTCGCCGGATCGACGAGAGTTCGCCGATGGTCGATGCACGTTTGCCCGATGGCAGCCGAGTCAACGCGACGCTGCCGCCAGTCACCATCGACGGCCCCACACTTTCAATTCGTCGCTTCGGTCGTCGGCGACTTCGCAGCGACGATCTGATGAAG
>JBBSJZ010000220.1:0-9105 GCA_038256795.1 Pirellulales bacterium
AAACCCGCGAGGCTTAACAGCGAACCGCTAGATTAGTGATGGTGACCGCCAACACCTAAAACATGGAAGCGTCCGATGTCAACATGCAAACCGGATTGCTGGCCGTAAGATTGCGAGCGATACGCCTGTCCGTACTGCTGTTGATACTGAGGCTGATAGGTTTGGCCGTGGCCATAACCGTAGCCGCCGTAGTTCGAGGAATAACCGTAGTTAGGATACGCTTGAACGGGTGCGTGAGAATAGCCGTGCTGGTATCCCCCGTGTTGACCGCCGGAGTAGCCATGATGACCGCTGTGAAAATAGTCGCCAGCGGTAGCGTCGGCATTTCCGGCGAAAACAAACAATCCTGTCGCCAGAGCGGCGATCGCAAGGGCACGTTTCATTTTTCTGTCCTGTCATTCGAGGGTAGGTTGAACGGCGATAGCTGATGACATTCCAGTAACGCACCATTCGTGCCAATTGAAAAACGTAACGAATTTCGACGTTCACGCTCAGGCTGCGCAATCACTTTGATGACATAGTGTTGCTTTTAAGACTACAGAACGGGGTGCATCGATCCAGTGCTATCAAATTGGATTTTGGAAGATTGTTTTTGGCGCATTGCGGTCGTGGCCGTCACAATTTTGCCGCTTACTGGGATGATGAAAGTTGCGTTTCGCGGCAGCCGTCGCCTACGGCTCGCTGTTGATCGAGCGAATTGATCTCGCCTCGCAAGCGACGCAGGCCGCAACAAAAGGGACTTCGCGGATTGTATGGATCGGGAGGCTGCGGACAGGCGGCGAATTCGTTCCAGACAAACTTTTCGGAAAGATCGATTGTAAAGTCAACCGAAGAGAGGTGTAGCTGAATATTCTATTAAGGTTTACTTTTGAACAACGAAGGGAGGAGGATTCGATGCGATTCCAGCGATTCTTTGCCTTGCTTCAGTTGTTCTTGCTGCTGGCCACGTTGTTTCCGACGTCGCATTGCCGAGCTTTCTGTCGATTGGATCAGCGTTGCCTCGATCAGTCGCAATGCACTTGTTGTCATTGCGATTCGTCAATTCGCTGTGACGATCCCAACTGCGGCGACAGTAAGATCGAGTGTCTTGCAGGCAACATTTCGAACAACGCAAATCGTTGCCGCTGCCCATTCTGCCAATGGCGAAGCCAACAGGCTTCCAGTTTAGCGACGCTATCGGTAACCCAGCTTAGCCACGATGATTCAATGTGCATATATGTTTTACAGCACGCTGTTTACGTCGATCCAACTGCCAGTTCTTGCAGTTTAAGCTACGGGACAACTTTAGTTAACCGAACTGTGATACCCACAGTGCATTTGAGAATTTAAGCAAACGCGATCTCGCGTTCGTTCTGACTTTCAACTCACTTTGATTTCTGCTGGGTAATGCCATGTTACTTTATCGTAAGCCATCGTATGGTTTAGTTTTGCTCGTTGCAACAACCGGGTTGTCTGGTTGTGCGTCACAACGCATGAAAGTGCCACTTGCTAGTAAAGCATTTACCGCAGACAGCGCTATTGTGGATGCGGCAATTCCGATGGTCACGGCCGCTGGGTCGACTAAGACCTCTCCGATCAAACAGATAGCATATGACGTGGATGCTGATGAGCTGCAATCAACCGATGTGCAGTTCGCGCCGACGTTCCAGATGGCGGTTCAGTTCTCGCCGAATGCTAATGGTTTGACTGCGGGTCAGGGAAGTATGTCGCTCAGCGAGTTTGAATCGCTAGCACTCTCCAACAATCCAACGATTGCCGAGCTAGCGGCAACCACTCAAAAGGCCGCCGGCTTCCGAACTCAAGTCGGACTGCGAGCGAATCCGACGCTTGGTTACAACGGCACGCAAATTGCCGACGTGGGTACGGATCAACACGCTGTTTACATTTCGCAAACGATCATCACCGCCGATAAATTAGAACTTAACCGACGAGTACTCAACGAGGCGTTGCGGGCGCAGCTCTTGCAGCTCGAAGCCCAGAAATATCGTGTGGCGACCGACATTCGCGTCAAGTTCTACGATGCGCTCGCGGCTCAGCGACGCATTCAATTGATACATGACTTCCAATCGGTTGCCGATAAAGGACTGGAGTTGGCCGAATTGCGTAAAACGGCGCTCGAAGGTTCTCAGCTCGATGTGCTTCAAGCCAAGGTCCAAAAGAACGAGATTGATCTCGCACTACAGCAAGCTGAAGTCAGTTTCCAAGCCGCCTGGCGTGAACTGGCTGCGCTCGCTGGAAGCCCAAACATGACGCCAGTCGTAATCGCTGGCGAGTTGCCAGAATCGGAATCTACTTTGGATTGGCAAATGCTCGCATCAACCATCGTCACGTCCAGCCCCGAATACCAATCAGCCCAAACGCGGGTCAGTCAGGCAAAAGCGAATCTGCAACGCCAGTGCGTCCAGCCGATTCCGAACTTGGATGTCACCTTTGGGGCAGGAGTCGACAACGGAACAAACAATGGCTTAATCAACTTGCAGGTCGGTGCGCCCATTCCCGTGTTTAACAAGAACCAAGGCAATATCGCGGCTGCGCGTGCGGAACTCATGCGTGCATCCCGCGAAGTCGAGCGGATCGAGAACTCTATCAAGGCGCGTCTTGCTGTCGTCTCACGCGACTACGATTCGTCGTTGGCGGCCGTGGTCAAATATGCAAACGACATTCTTCCAAACGCGGACGAAAGCTTGAAACTAGCAGATATTGCGTATAAAGCCGGCGAGACGAGTTTTGTACAAGTCCTCGTTGCTCGCCGAACTTATTTCGATACCAACCTGCAATACATCGCCTCACGATCGTTGCTCGCCCAAGCACGGGCAAAAGTCGATGGCTACGTCCTAACCGGTGCCCTCGACGCGGTTCAGGACAACAGTGGCGATGATAGCCTGCGTGGATTGACGTTTAGCCAGCAGTAATCGTTGTCTATTATTTGCCAGGAATTGTATTGCCGGGAAGACTTGGCGGAGGGCCATCCATTAAGACGGGGGCACTTGGCCGCTCTTCTTCGACCCTTGCGAGATCCCAGCCGGTTTGTGGGTTAACAGTGAAATTGTAACGTCCGTCCTGCAAGCGGTACTTAACTTCACGACTCAGGCCATTTTCAAATTTAATGATCCACTCTCGGTCCAATTTGAGCGTTTGAGATTCACCAGGATTGATCGAGTAGGAGTAACTATTCAACGAATAGCCAATCGAGCCGCCCGACTCGCGTGGATTCGAAAGGGTCACAGTTCCACCACTGGGACCACGTCCAGGAATCAAATTGCCGGGTGATGCAATAGGAATTTTATTGGAGACCCGCGTAGTTGAAGCAACAGTTGCAGGTAGTGGCGAGTTAACAACGACCGATGGGGTTGAATTAACCACGCTGGGGTAATACTGCGGTGAGACGACCGAAGGAGTGAAGTACGATGGATACGACGGGTAGGACGGAGGATAGTAACTCGACTGGGGTACACTTATCGAACCGTTTTCGTAAACGCCGGTTGAGCCAGTATGACGACCGTCGCCGTTGATGTGGTGTCCATAGCTATCGGTCAAGTGTCCAGCTCCGTCGTGGCCATGCGCGACATTTTGATGCACGTCAAAATGCCCTCCATGTTGATGCAAATGCTGCGCGAAACTAGGCGACGCTGAAAGTACCAAAAGTGATGAAAACGCCATCACACCCTGCGGAAACATGAACCGATTCATAGCACGACTCCTGCCGTAGATTAGGGAAGACCGCAACGCACACCTGCGTCGCCACTAACCGCTAGCATGCCGCCGCTGAACCCCTTCGTCAAGGGGTGGCGGCATACCCATTCGTTGGGGAACCGATGCAGCCTTCCCGCCGGAGGTCGACAAGCGTCAAAAATACTTCTGTTACCTATCATTTTTGAGCCGCTATTGACCCGATGAGAGCGGTTGTAAATAATGTCGCAGCTTTGAGTTGTTTGCCTGATAAGGATTTAAAAGGCGTGTTTTCCTCGCTAACCCATCTATTGACGCTGTTTGCGTTCGCCGTACATGCGGTGCTGGGTTGCTGCGCTCACCATTCTCACGTGACGGGAGGTGGATGTTGCCAACACGTTCTGGCCCATCCGTGCGATTCGCATTGTGATTGCGACGCTGATCACGATCATGCACACGAGGGCTGCCAGCATCAGCACGATTGCTCAGACTCGTCCGGCGACTTGGCGTCCGAGAGTTCGATTGTCAGTCACGGTGCGACCTGTTGTTGCGATCTACCTGGCGACCATTCGCATTCCTGTAACGAAGCTCGCTGTGCGTATGTCGTTTCCAGTTTAGTAACAGTCGACTTTGGTGACGGTGGCGTTGTCGGATACTTGGACTTTGCCAGTTCGATACGCTGTCTCGTAAGCCCCCGGGTTTGTCCCGATTTGCCGCCATGTTGGCCTGTGCAACGGAGGCACTCTTCTTCTGCGCATCTCTGCGCTGATTTGCAATCTTGGCAAATCTAATTCTTCGCTCGCTTCGTTGAGCGGTACGGCGTTAGACGCCTGTCCTTCACATCCATTTGCTAACGGCATTTGATCCAGTTTGCACTCCACCGCGGCCGTTGCTGCGCGCTTCGACAGTTGCGCGACGCTACGAAGATACAGCTGGAGAGCGGCTCGCGATCGGAATATGCGGCTAGCGCCTTGCGCCTCGTTGGTCCACTATTCTATTGTCCAGAGATTATCCTGATGTCACTGCTGAAAAAGATTCCGAAATTGCCTTGGGGTATAATCCGACTCGTGGCGGGATTGATTGTTGTTGTCGCATTCGCGGCAACGTATTCCATGTGGTGGCCGCCGCTGTCAAATTGGATCGATCGGGCGCTCGCTACCAATCGTGCAAGCGTAGGAGGTGAGGAAACAACACAGGAAGCCCACTCCAGCCACGATGACGGCGCGGCAGCGCAGCCCGCAATGAGTTCACTCGAGTTGACGTCGCAAGCACGTATGAACCTGGGACTGACGCCAGAGTACCTGAAGCCGATCGAACTCTCAAATTATCGACGCTCGATTACAGTGCCTGCTGTCGTTGTCGCGAAGCCGGGTCGATCATCGATCATCGTCTCGTCACCGCTCAATGGAGTCGTCACGCATGTTCATGCCGTGACAGGCGAGGCGGTCTTGCCAGGCGACCTGCTAATGGAAGTTCGGTTGACGTATGAAGATCTTGTTGAGACCCAGACCGCATACCTAAAAACGATCAGCGAATTGCAAGTTGAAAGTCGCGAGATTGCCCGACTGGAAGAGGCCACGCAATCTGGAGCCATCTCCGGCAAATTACTACTGGAACGTCGTTATTCCAAGGAGAAACTCGAAGCGTTTGCAAGATCACAGCGTGAAGCCTTGCGAATGCACGGCTTGTCCGATCGCCAAGTCGATGCAATTGGCAGCGACGGGAAGCTGCTTCGTGATTTGAAGATCGTCGCTCCAGACGTTGACCAACACCATGAGGAGGAGGAGTTGCGACTATCGCGCTTGCCCACGCGACCTGTTGCCTTTCATCAGCCGACTGCACAACCAGCCCATGACCAACAAAAGCCGCTTGTTATCGACGATTTGCAGGTTCACAAAGGGCAGGCCATCACCGCTGGCGAAAGGCTCTGTATTCTTTCGGACTATTCGCAGATGTTTATCGAAGGTAAAGCATTCGAAAACGACATTACCGCGATAACCGACGCCGCCTCGAAGGGCTGGAATGTCGACGCGGTACTCAGCGGGTCAAACGGTCGCGCCATGATTCCCAATTTGAAACTCGTGTTCGTCTCCAATTCAATCGACGCAGTGTCGCGCACGCTGTCGCTATTCGTCGAGCTTCCTAATGAGATCGTTCGCGACGAAACAAACGATGAGGGCCAACGCTTTATCGCGTGGAAGTATCGACTCGGGCAACGACTCGAACTGAGAGTTCCGGTCGAAGAGTGGGAAAACCAAATCGTGTTGCCGGTAGACGCCGTGGTGAAGGAAGGGGCCGATTGGTTCGTCTTCCAGCAAAATGGAAGGAACTTTTCGAGAGTTCCTATTCACGTTCGCTACCGCGACCAATCCACCGTCGTCATCGCCAACGATGGCTCCATCTATCCAGGCGATATCGTCGCAACGCGAGCCGCGCATCAAATGCAGATGGCCATCAAGAACAAATCTGGTGGCGGTGCTGACCCGCACGCAGGTCACAATCACTAGAACGGATTCAGAATCAAATGCTAAATGCAGTCATACGTTTCGCGTTGCAACAACGCTTGCTTGTCATCGCCATCGCTCTGTTCCTGATTGGTTATGGAACTTGGCAGACACTCGTAATGCCGATCGATGTTTTTCCTGACCTAAACCGTCCCCGCGTCGTCATTATGACCGAAGCGCCGGGAATGGCTCCCGAGGAAGTCGAATCGCTGATCACGTTCCCGATTGAAACTACTATGAACGGTGCCAACGGTGTCGAGGCCGTCCGCAGTTCCTCGGGCGTCGGTATCTCGGTGATTTATGTCGAGTTCGCTTACGGCACCGATGTCTATACCGACCGACAAATCGTGGCCGAACGAATGCAAATGGTTCAAGACCGTTTGCCCAAGGGCATCGCACCGCAATTAGCGCCGATCTCGTCAATCATGGGCCAGATTCTTATGCTTGGGATGTGGAGCGAAGATCCGGCGACTGACGAAATGGAACTGCGGACTACGGCAGACTGGGTTGTGCGTCAGCGATTGCTAACCATCCCTGGCGTCTCACAGGTCTTCACGATGGGTGGCGAGCGAAAGCAGTTTCAAGTTTTAGTCGATCCAGATGCGATGCTGCGTATGGGCGTGACTTTAGAAGAAGTTGAAGCCGCAGTAGCGGGCAGCAATGAAAACGGCACTGGAGGATATCTCGATCGTCAAGGCCCCAGCGAATTGCTTGTACGGTCGCTTGGCCGCCTCCAATCGATTGACGATCTGAAAAAAGTGCCGATAACGATTCGCGACGGTCGACCCGTTTTGTTGAGTCAAGTCGCTCAGGTTGTCGAGGGTGCACAAGTTAAGCGAGGTGACAGTTCGGCGTTTGTTAGAAACGAGGAAGGCTCCGCGTGGAGTGGTGGTCCTGCCGTGGTTCTCACCATCAATAAACAACCTGGTGCAGACACACGCGGCGTCACCGAGGAAGTGATGCGGGCAATCGAGGAACTAAAGCCGACACTGCCTCAGGGGACCCGGCTATCAACTGTCTATTCACAAAAAGCGTTTATCGATCGAGCCATTGAGAATGTAGTCGAGGCGCTTCGTGATGGTGGCATCTTGGTGGTCATCATTCTGTTCCTGTTTCTACTAAATCTGCGAACCACTTTCATCACGCTCACTGCGATTCCCTTGTCACTGGTCATGACCGCGATCGTATTCGCTGTCTTCGGACTGTCGATCAATACAATGACGCTCGGAGGGATAGCCGTTGCGATGGGTGAACTGGTCGATGACGCGATTGTCGATGTCGAAAATATATTTAGACGATTGAAAGAGAATCGCTCAGCAGGCAATCCCATCAATCCGCTGGTGGTTGTCTATCGCGCTAGTATCGAGGTCCGTCGCAGCATCGTCTTCGGTACGATGATTGTTATTCTCGTTTTTCTCCCGCTTTTCGCACTCGGCGGGATGGAAGGCAAGCTCTTTGCGCCGCTCGGCTTGGCTTACATTGTCTCGATTCTTTCATCGCTGCTCGTTTCACTAACCGTTACGCCTGTGCTTTCGTACTGGTTACTCGGACTAAGTAAAGGCAGTGGGCATGAGTCAGACGGCTTTGTTCTGCGAGGTCTGAAATGGGTCGCTGACAAGATCATTCGCTTCAGCTTGAAGTTTCCACGCTTCAATTTGACCGTTACGCTGATAATGGTGGCGATCGCAGCGATCTTTGTTTCTCGACTGGAAAAAGACTTTTTGCCGCCGTTCAACGAAGGTACGATTCAGCTCAATGTCGTCCTGCCCCCTGGAACATCGCTGGCGGCTTCCAATTCGATTGCACGCTCGGTTGAAGAGTCGCTCAAGAAAATCGACGACGTGCAACGATTCGCTCGGCGGACGGGTCGCGCCGAATTGGACGAACACGCCGAAGGTGTGAATATGTCCGAGATGATCATTGAACTCGACCCCAAGTCGCCTCGATCGAGAGAGGAGCAACTGGCGGAGATTCGCGAGTCGATGGAGGAGATCCCAGGCATCGTCACGGCAGTCGAACAGCCGATTGCGCACTTGATCTCGCACATGATCTCGGGCGTCAAAGCCCAAGTCGGCATCAAGATTTACGGTGATGATCTCGACCTGCTTCGCCAGCGCGCTGAGCACGTCAAAGCTGAAATGGAATTGGTGCCAGGCGTGAAGGACGTCCTGCTCGAACCACAAGTCATCATTCCCCAGTTACGAATCGAGCTCAATCGAGACGAACTTTTGAAATATGGACTAAGCGCTGCAACTGTCAACGAATATATCCAGACAGCCATGAATGGAAAAATTGTCTCTGAGGTCCTCGACGGAATGCGAACGTTCGACTTGGTCGTCCGAATGAGCGAAGACTACCGTGAAGATATTGAAGAGTTGAAACGTTTGTCAGTGCAATTGCCCGAAGGTGGTTTGATTCCGCTGAGCAGCCTCGCCAAAATCTACGAATCGGGTGGCCCGAACGTAGTCAATCGCGAGAATGTTCGTCGCCGCGTAGTCATCCAGTGCAACGTGGCCGATCGCGGCGTCGTTGACGTCGTAACCGATATTCAAACGGCGATCATGCCAATCGTGGCCCAATTGCCGTCCGGCTACTTTGTGGAGTTTGCCGGACAGTTTGAAAGTCAACAGTCGGCTAGCCGCGTGATCTCGGTCCTTTTCGCTGTGTCGATGATCGGTGTTTTCTTGGTTCTTTACACTTTGTTTCGCAGTGTCAATTTGGCGTTTCAAGTCATGGCGGCTCTCCCCATGGCGTTCATCGGCTCGGTCGCGGCACTTGTGTTAACCGGTCAAACTCTCACTATTGCAGCGATGGTGGGATTCATCTCGTTGGCCGGGATTGCCTCGCGCAACGGAATTTTGCTACTGCAGCACTATTTACATTTGGTGGAACACGAAGGCGAACAGTTCACCAAGTCCATGATCGTACGTGC
>JBBSJZ010000221.1:0-9071 GCA_038256795.1 Pirellulales bacterium
AACCGAGCACCCATGTCGCCAAGACGCACACCACGAACAAACTGCCCTTGGCATAACGTCGCTGGTAAAAGTGCCCCGCTCCCGGAACCAACCAAGCCAAGAACGCTGCCACTGCGCGGTTACGCAAATCGACGTGCTGGCCGTCGACTTCGATCACGCTCGTCTCTTCTACTCGCTTCGTCACGCATCTTCCTCGTAAAAACCGCATTGTGTCGAAAACGGGCACCGCCGGATAGGTGAATGCGACCCTTTCCGTCCCCGACCCATTCGACGCCAATCGAACGATCTTGGCTTGACGCCCTTCTTCCGCCCAGCGTACACGACTGTTTCAAACGGTCCATTCTCCCACCTACCCAGCCCGATTCGCCATGACTCGTAACGCCCTTCGATTTGCGACCCAAGCAATCGTATCGACCGCTCTCTGTTTCGCCCTCGTCGGTTGCGGTGGCAGCACGCCATCCGCAGAAACCGCCAACCCAGCATCCTTATCTAACGTGGTCGGCGCCGGTGCCGCCCAGCCCACGGACACGGTCAGCCAATTCCTGGATCAAATTCGACGCGGTGGTGACGATTCAGGCGCCGGAACACTGTTGACCCAGCGAGCACAGGCTGAACTCAAGCGAATCGGACGTAGTCTGGAGCCCATCGGCTCCCCCGATGCCTCATTCAATGTCACCCGAGGCGAGGAGGTCCCCAACGACCCCGAGTCGATGCTCGTCCACAGCGTTTGGACCGAGCCCAACGGCGATGGCACAAAATCCGATTATCAGGTCGTTTGGGCGCTGCAACGAGAAAATTCCGTTTGGAAGATCTCGGGTCTCGCGATGGAATTCGAACCCGGCCAGGATCCCGCGATCATCAATTTCGAAGACGGAAACTCGATGCAGCAGATTCTGGGCGACGTCGAAGTGGCAACAACACCCAGCGACAATTCGTCTCAGGCGACGCTGCCGAGCGATACGACGCGGCGCTAAAAGTCCATCGATACCTACCCGTTGCTTAGCTCTGCCCGCCCACAGGCTGGGAACCTACACCCCTCTTCATCGCAGGGGTAATTCTCGCCTGTCCTCTCGAAAAACGTCGCCGGGCAATTGACATTGATGGTGCCACGATTATTGTAACTCCGAACCTACGCGAAGCTCAAATGCTTCGCAAACAGCCCATTTTGCTGTTGAGCTGGTTTTCCAGCGTGGTTTTGGAGTGCCGTGACGTAACGGTGGCTCTGCAATGAAAACAGCCCCAGGATTTCGTTGGGCTAATCAAGAAATGTGTGCGAATTCGGATCGCACCAAGTACTCCGAGTCTTTTGGGAGATTTCAATGTATCGGAATGTAGTAAGCGTTGTTGCCGTGGTTGCACTGCTCATGGGTGCGACCTTGGTCACTGAATCGACGGCCCAAGCGGGTCACGGCGGCGGTTTGTTCTCGAAGTTGCGTGCTAAGAAGTGTCATTCCGCCTCGAACGTGAGCATGACTTACGCTTCGAACGGTTGCTGCGAACCAGCTCCAGTAGCCTGCTGCGAACCAGCTCCAGTTGCTTGCTGCGAACCAGCTCCAGTCGCTTGTTGCGAACCAGCTCCAGCACCTTGCTGCGAGTCGGCACCAGCTCCAGTCGCAGCACCTTGCTGTGGTGGAAGCTCGGTCATGACCGGAGCCGAGGGCTACGATCTCGCTCCCGGCGAGACCTTGGTCCCCGGCAGCACTCAAGTGGTGGGCTCGGCTGATGCCGCTGCACCCGCAGCCACTGAGCCAGCCGCAGAAGCGGCACCTGCTGACGCAGTACCCGCAGCGCCAGCCGCTGATGCAGTACCCGATGCCCCAGCCGCTGAAGCAGCTCCCGTTAGCGAAGCCGTTGACAGCGCCAGTGACGCTGCAGGCGATGCACCACCAGTACCGACGCCAGACGCCAACACCGACATCTAGTCGCTGCTCTGGTTTCGCTTCGCGAAAATTAAAAATCAAACCTCGTCCGCTCCCTGAGCCGGCGAGGTTTTTTCGTGTCGAAACGGCTCCGATCAGCCCATTTTTCAAGTCAGCCTCCGCCTTGATTCTGCTGAGGCGACGCCGGGGCTGATGGGGAGAGTGAGTGGACGGCTTGAAGATGCTCGACAATGTCGTCCCTCAACCTGGCTACATCGTTGACATCGCAGAGATCATCGGGCTTGAGAAACAACTGTGGCGGGGCATCCGACTCTTCGACCAAGAACCATCGAGGTGTGTGGGTCAATCGGCCTCCGTTCTCGTCGCTCGTCGCAATACGAGGCTCAAACTCGCTTTGCGATTGCACCCACTCGTCCACCCTGACCACGGGCTCACCACGCACGAGTCGTGCGAGGTAACCGGGTAATTCCTCGGACGATACCAAATGCGGAATCCGCAGCGACGCGGGCTTGGTGATGATCAGCGGCAAGCGAAGCTGGCTCGATCGAATGGGTCCCGCGTTGGTACCTATCCAGCCGTTCTCGCCGAGCGCAAATCCGTGGGTTCCGGCGACCACGAACGTCGCTCCGGCCAACGGCTCAAAATCGCGAACTAACCCCACCAAACGGTCGAACAACCGAACTTGGCATCCGTATGTTCGCATCCAGCTCATCGCCAGATCCGGGTGTGCATCGTCGGCAAGCCGCAGCGAAGCGGGGGTCGTCATGTTGAAAACCGCTGCCGGTTTTTCGGGTCGAGGCTCGAGGTCCTCCGCAGACTCGATCAAGTCGACATCCTCACTCGGTGCATCGTCGTCTTCCTCAGCCTCGTCCACGACCGCGAGGAACCGCGGCGCGTCCCAGGTAGACACCAAACTGGAGGTATGAATCCACAACACACGGGGCGGATCCGATTGATCCACCCGAGCGATTGCCGCTGCGATCAACTGACCCATTCTTGTTTGCTCAATTCGCTCATACGGACGTGTCCTGACTCGGAACGCCCGCTCGCCGAGAAGCTCAACGTGGTCGAGGTGTGCAGCAAACCCCTGCTCGGCCACCCGTGGATCATCGGTGAATAACTCCACGCCGCCCCGTATTCCGACTGCTTTACGCCAATCGTCATCTCGACTGCCGATCCAATTTGCCAGCACATCATGGGGATTGGTGGAGGCCGCCATGAAGCGATCCCAAACGCAACCTCTTGAGGCGATCTCGTCGAGCTCGGGCGTCGGATTCCACGAACATCCGTAACACGAAAGCGCCGCAGCGGCGAGACCTTCGGCGGTGATCACGACGGTCAACTTGGGCTTCATCGGCTCCGATTTAGTCACTCACAATCCTCATGGTCGATGCAATCCCTCCACGCAGTCGCGGTCGGGGCTTCCGAAACTGGCACCCGCCCGGCGCAAGTGGCCGCTGCGTGACCTAGTGTTTCTTCAGCGGATGATTCTAGACGCCCGCCCACAACATGACACTCCACTAGCACGTTGGTCCCCGAGTGAACTCTTCAACCACGCATACGTCGGTCGGCTTTGATGCGCTTCCGATCTCCGCGCCGATCGTCCTCTCGCCCGCCAAAAATGCTCTGAGCCCGCCGGAAACTGCGGGCAAGCCACGGCCAGCACCCCAACCACTCGCGCGGGATCTCGTCCAAGTTTGGGATGTCCCCTTCGACCGCGTCACGCTCGACGAGGCTGTCGATCGGATTGCCCAGCTCATCGCGCGCCGCGTCCCGAGTTACGTGATCACCGCGAACCTGAACTATGCGATGCTGCATCACCAACAACCGGGGATGCAGGCGATCACCGCCGCGGCTTCGTTGATTCTGGCCGACGGGCAACCGATCGTGTGGCGCAGTCGGTTGACGGACAAACCGTTACCCGAGCGTGTCGCTGGTAGCGAGATGATTTACCGACTTGCGAAGACCGCACGCGACCGCGGCTTTCGCATCTACTTCCTCGGCGGTGAACCGACCGTCGCCCAAGCCTGTGCCGACCGACTCGTCGACCTCTACCCGGGGCTACAAATCGCGGGCGTCGAATCGCCGCCGTTTCGCCAACTCGACCCGCAAGAACAACTCGCTCAAGATCATCGCATTCGTGATGCTAAAACCGACTTGTTGCTGGTCGCCTTCGGGCAACCCAAGGGCGAACGCTGGATCCATGAGAATTACCAGCGCCAGGGCGTTCCCGTCAGTATCCAGCTCGGCGCATCGTTCGACTTTATCGCCGGAACGGCAACGCGAGCTCCCGAGTGGTGGCAGCGTGTCGGCATGGAATGGGCCTACCGCATGCTCAGCGATCCGAAACGACTCGTGCCCCGGTACGCCGCCAATCTCGCCTACCTCATTGGCGCCATCGTCGAAGACTGGAAACGCCAAGTCACTCGCTGGGGCATGGGTAACTGGACCGACCACGGACGTGGCCCAAGCCGGCCGTCGCAGCGATGAGCGACGCCAGCGATGGACAAGGCTCAGCTGCCCACGAAGCGGTCATAGAGTGAGCGTGCTTTGGCGACGTCCGACGTTCCACTCACGAGCACTCGGCCGTCGCGGAACACGGTGAGCGAGATCCTTTCATCCACGAACAATCGCACAAAAAACCGCGTCGCTTGAACACGTCCGACCGTTGCCCAGCGATCAGCAAAAGCGGACATTTCGACGGTGGAACCGCCACCGGCCATGTTGAGCTGGACCGTGTCGCGTCCGCACATCACCGCCGTGTCGCTCACTGCGCCGCGGCGGCCTTCCAGGAATTCGTAATTGCCACCGCAAGCGACGCAGGCCTCACTCAGTCGCGAATCAATTTCGATTTCACGGATACGATTATTCCAGAAGTCGATCGACAAAACGCTGCTGCGAACTCGCTCGCGGCAACCGCCCAGCCACTTGATCGCTTCGATGGACTGCAAACTCGCGATCGCATGCGTCGCAGCGCCGATGACACCCGCTGTATCACACGTCGCCACCACTGAAGCGGGCGGCGGTTCAGCCACCAAACATCGAAAACAGGGGCGTCCCTCCCCGGAGAACAAACGCACTTGGCCACCCGCGCCGACACAACCACCGTGAACCCACGGCGTCTGGGTTGAGAGCGACCAATCGTTGAGCAGAAATCGCAGGTTAAAATTGTCGACGGCGTCGATGACCAAATCGACTCGCCCCAACACGCTCGCGACATTGTCCGCGGTAACATCGACCACCAACGGCTCGATCGTGACGGTCGAATTGATTCGCATCAATCGCTCCGCAGCCGCTTCGGATTTGCTGCGACCGAGCTCAGCATCGCGTTCATCGAACAGTGATTGACGCTGCAGATTCGTCCACTCGACGATATCACGATCCACCAGTCGCACATGGCCGACACCCGCCCGAACGAGAATCTCGGCAGCCACCGTGCCCAGCGCGCCACAACCGAGCACCACCACCTTCGAAGCGGAGATCTTCCGCTGGCCATCGACACCCAACGGCGTGAACTGTTCCTGACGTGCATAGCGGTTCTCCATGGAATGCTTCACCCTGGTTTCAGAACCGATTTGACGACTTCGCCTCGGTGCATTTTATCGAACGCTTCGTGCCACTGCGTGATCGGCCAAACGCCGCCAATGATCGGACGGACGTCGAGTTGACCACTGGCGAGCAACGCGATGACGCGCTCCCAAATCGGCCAATTGTGGCTAAAGCTTCCCTGCAGCGTCACATTCTTTTGAACCATCGGATCGAGGCTGAATCCGAGCGGATCGCGGCCCCAGCCGACCTTCGAAATCCAGCCTGCGGGCCGAACCAGATCGATCGCAATCTTCAGCGTCGCGCTCGCGCCGGCAGCGTCGATCACTCCGTCGCAACCGAGTCCGTCACGTTCGCATGACCAAGGTTTGGCATCGCCAATGATCCCCGTGCAACCATACTGTTTCGCAATCTCTAACCGCTTTTTATCCGACTCGAGTCCCACGAGTGCCACCTCGGCTCCACAAAGTCGAGCCATCGCTGCGCACAAGATTCCGATCGTGCCAGGACCGAGCACCACGATGCGATCCCCAGGCTCAATCCTCGCATTCCGGACCACTGCGTTGTATGCGACACAGCAGGGTTCGGTCAGACACGCATGCTCAAACGGTAACGCATCCGGGACGGCGTGCAATATTCTTGCCGGCACTTTCACGTACTTGGTCATCGCACCATTGACACCGTATCCGAAACCCTTGCGAGTCGGATCCAGGTTATAAAGCCCGCGTCGTGACATGGGATTATTGGGGTCAATGATCGCTGCGGTTTCACTGACCACACGGTCACCCTCGCGCCATCCGTCAACGTTTGCACCGCGCTCGACAATCACGCCGCCGAACTCATGACCCAGCACGACTGGATAGTTGACCGGCCAAGAATGGTCGGCTGTCCATTGATGCAAGTCACTACCGCAAACACCCACATTGGCGACTTCTAGTAACACGTCATCGGGTCCGATCGTGGGACGCTCGATCTCTCGAATCTCCACAGAACCTTTCTCAGGAGCAAAATTCACAACGGCGGCTGATGTCATCATGGGTCAGTATCAAAGTGAACGGCAGCCGAGATCGTCGAGACTCTCGCTACGTTAAGTGTTAGAAGCTACGGCTAGTTGCCGAATCGCCAATGTACCGAATTTAATGCAGGTGTGCCGCCAGTAAGTGCCTTGGATCAGCTGCGTCGCAAATCGACACCCGGCGTAAATTTAGGCCATGCCTCGGGCGATCAATCGCACCACGTTGGGTTGCATCACCGCGGTCATGTGCGTTGCCCAAACATCAAAAACATCGACGCCAGCGACATGCGCCAATGCAATGGGACGGACGCAGCAATCGATCTTGGACCATATGACGGTTCGACGCAGCGAGGGTTCCAGTTCAAGATTCGCCCGCGCCAATTGACGATCCGCAATGATTTTAAGCTCAGGCACCACGCCACCCGTGGCCAAATGAAACGCTGCGGTCAACCAACCTAGCTCCAACGCTGGTGTCACCGATATCAAGCGACGGACACCATGATCGGGTGTTCTTGCAATGGCTTGCCGAGCAATCCAGTCACCAAAACTGTGCGAAACGATACCGACGGTGTCATCCGATTTCTCGGGGACGATCAAGCGACTGAGTCGCTCGATACTGGCCTCAGTATTCCGAAGCAGGATTCTGTCCCTGAAAATATCGACTCGCCCGCAGTGCTTCTTCAGCACGCGTCGCAGCGGCCAAAAAACGCACTGAGGCTCGACTAAACCACGGATAAGGATGATCCGATTGACGGTCATCGAGATTTCGAGACAACTTTGCCACGATACAATTCGGCATGAGCGTTGACCATCGCGGCAACAGAAAAATGCGTCGCGATACGTTCCTTGGCGGCGGCACCAAGCTTCGCGGCTTGCTCGGGGTTTTGCAGCAACAAGTGGGTTTGCCGTGCAAAGTCCGCCGTATCGCCGAGTTTGACGAGCTGGCCCGTTTCGCCGGGGACGACGAGGTCGCGATTGCCGGGAATGTCCGAGCCGATCACGGGCACGCCAGCTTGCATCGCTTCGATCACCGCGTTGCTTTGGCCCTCATATTCGCTACCGATCCAGAACGCGTCGGCGGCACCGAGTAACTCGGCGACATCGCCGCGTGCACCGGCAAAACGAACGTGCTCGGGCGTGGTCACGGCGTCACGATGCCGAAGCAATTCGCCAGCTTGTGGCCCGTCGCCGACGACCACGAGCGTCGTATCTTCGCGCAACGTCGCAAGCAACTCGGCTGCCCAGATGAGATCACGGTAGCGTTTTTGAGGCCACAAGCGACCGACGGCAAGAATCAACTTTCGCTGCGGTGCGACTTGCAAACGACGGTGGATCTCGTCGCGGGAAACCTCCAGGGCACTGCGCACCGGAATCGCGTTGGGAATGATCCGAAACAAGTCGCTGCGGATGCCGCGGTGGGCATAAAAGTCGCGCACTCCGGAGCTATTGGTGGTGATGCACTCCGTTCGCTTGGCGAGCCAGCGGTCGATGACGCCGTGCGTCGCGGTCTTCCATGGATCGACACTGCGCTCACTGGCCATGATCCGCGGCACACCGGCGAGCATCGCGGCGGCACGGCCGAAACTGTTGGCGGCGAACAGGTACGTGTGAACGATATCGGGCGAGAGTCGCTTGAGCTCGCGGCGCAACCGCAGCAGCGCCGTCGGGTCAGCTTTCCAGCGTTTACCAATCAACGTTACGGGGATTTCCGCTCGTCGCAAGTCGTCACCGAGCGGACCGTCATGCGTGAGCAAAAGCACATGGACATCGAACTCGTCGCGGGGCAGCCCAGCCGCCAGCAATGACAATTGTTTTTCTGCGCCGCCGCGGACCATTGTCGGGATGATGAAAGCGATTCGCCGCATCACAAGGCGCCCTCGACCAACGACCTTGAGTGCGGATCCGATTTGGCATCAACGAGCCGACGGGCCAAGGCGATGTGCGCGTCGATCATGTCCCGCTGCGGCCGCTCGCGCAGCAACATGCGGCGGAGTGCGGTCGCCGCGGTGCGCCGCTCGGGAAGATTGTCGATCACTTGGCGAATCGCTTGGTTGAGTGACTTGGATTGCCCCGAATCGTACCATGTCACAGCGGATTCGGCTGCGGCGGTCGCGCCGAGCACTCCCCGTATCGACTCGCTGCGAACGGCCACGATCGGCAACTCCGCCGCCACGGCCGCTGGCAGAAAATGGTCGAGGCCCTCGTCATCGACCTGCAAGTAAACGTCCGCCGCGGCCATCAATTCGTCGCTGTCAAGGAATGTTCCCGGCATCGCGAACGACGCGCGAACGCCTTCGCCACGCATGAAGGAATAAAACGATTCACGACTCGGCCCATCACCGACAAACCAAAAACGCAAGTCCGGGAATCTTGCGACCATCGTTCTCACCCCGCGCGTCACGAGTTCCATGCCGCCGTCGCGGTGCATCTGGCTCATGCACAACACCACGGGCGATTGCAAATCGACTTTGAGGTCGCCGTTGACGTGCGCCAGCACTCCGCGCGCTGCGCTGCGTCCAGTCGCCGAACGCACGGCACCGGGGGCGAAGCCGTAGTCGATGCGATGGATCTTGGCGGGTGCAATCCCGCGAGCGACGAGAGCGCGGTGGTCGGTCGCACACTTGGCGATC
>JBBSJZ010000222.1:0-9069 GCA_038256795.1 Pirellulales bacterium
AAGTGGCTGAACCGAGGGTGTTCAGTGGTTGCTACCGCGCTACGGCTCTGCGACGATCTATGCCTGGACATACGCTACGCAATCGCTGACGGGCCACTTCGATGCTTGCACGACTCAAGACATTCACGCTGCTCGGGATCGAAGCGATGCCGGTGGATGTCGAGGTCGATATTTCGCCGGCGGCGATGCCTAAGACGGTGCTTGTCGGATTGCCGGATGCGGCCGTGAAAGAGAGCACGCATCGGGTCGAACGAGCGATCGTTAACAGTGGTTTCACGCGTCCCTATGACCGTGTGGTGATCAACCTTGCCCCTGGCGATTTGCCCAAACAAGCGGCGTCGTTCGACTTGCCCGTGGCGCTCGGCGTGCTGGCGGGTAGCGGTCAATTGAACTCGGATATCCTCGAGCATTACGCCGTGATCGGTGAACTCGCGCTGGAGGGATTCACACGTCCGGTGAAGGGCGTCTTGTCGGTTGCTATCGAAGCGGCAAAGAATCCCGAACTGCGCGGGCTCATGGTTCCAGCTGCCAATGCGAACGAGGCCGCCGTCGTCGAAGGGCTGCAGGTCATTCCGGTCGAAAGTCTTGCCCAAGCTGTCGCTTTCTTCGCTGGTGAAATTGATCTTCACCCCGCGCCGAGTCGACTCGAACAATGGTTTGAACAGTACAGTTCCTACGATGTCGACTTCGGCGACGTCCGTGGCCAAGAGTCCGCCAAGCGTGCGATCATCCTCGCCGCTTCCGGAATGCACAACCTGATCATGATCGGTCCGCCGGGCAGCGGAAAGACGATGCTGGCGAAACGGATGCCGACGATCCTGCCCCCACTGAGTCCCGCGGAGTCGATCGAGACGACGCGAATTTATAGTGCGCTCGGTCAACTGCCCGCCGGACAACCGTTGTTGGCGCGGCGACCGTTTCGCAGTCCTCACCATACCATCAGTGACGCAGGACTCGTCGGTGGCGGCAGCCCACCGTCGCCCGGAGAGATCTCTAAGGCACACAATGGGATTCTTTTTCTCGATGAGCTGCCGGAGTTCAATCGCAAGACCCTCGAAGTGATGCGGCAACCCCTCGAAGACGGCGTCGTGACAATCTCACGGGCGCTGCGAAGCACAACGTTTCCAGCCGACTTCATGCTCATCGCCGCCGCGAATCCGTGTCCATGTGGTTACCGATCGGACCCGCGGCGTGCGTGCAATTGCACGCCCCCTCAAGTCGAAAAGTATTTCGGGAAGGTGTCCGGTCCGCTGATGGATCGTATCGACATCCAAATCGAAGTCCCCTCGGTACCCTTTGAAGAATTGTCGAGCAAGGGCGGTGGCGGGACGACGAGTGAGAAGATGCGTGAGGACGTGACGCGGGCGAGAGAAAATCAGGCGAAACGGTTTGCCCACTCGCCCAATGCATCCGTTCGCTACAACGCACAAATGACGAGTCGCCAAGTTCGCGAGTTCTGCCAACTCAACAAGCCGTGCCAGGACATGCTGCGTCACAGCGTCGAGGAAATGGGATTGTCCGCGCGCGCTCACGACAAAATCCTTCGGGTCTCGCGAACGATCGCGGATGTCGCCGGCGACGAATCGATCGACGAGATGCACCTCGCCGAAGCCATTGGCTACCGCAGTCTCGATCGCGATCTGTGGACGTGAGCAATCGCAACCTTCCGATGATTCTCCGCCGATTTCGTTTCGGCACGTACAACGACCCTAACTAACAAACCATTTCGAATTTTTGAGAGATCCATGACGAAATCGACATCATCCGCGAACACTACTCTGAGCACCGCCTCGGGGATGCGATTACTGGTTGTCGGGGGCGGCCAGATGGGTCGAGCACTGGTGGGCGGCATGTTGACTCAGGGCGTGATGAAGGCTTCTCAGGTGGTGGTGTTGGAACCCAGTGCCGAGAGTCGCGTTTGGTGGACCGAACATCAGGGTGAAGTGATGCTCGCCGAGTCGCTGGAGAAATCGATCGACGCGGCCGATGCGGTGTTGTTGGCGGTGAAGCCTGGCGTCGTCGCGAAGGTGACTCAGCAGCAGGCGGGATTCTGGGCTGGGAAGCTTGTGATCTCGATCGCGGCGGGTGTTAACATGGCCAAGCTGTGTGGCTGGATCGGGCACCAACGGGTCGTCCGCGTCATGCCCAATACGCCGAGTCTGGTCGGCCAAGGGGCGAGCGCTTTTTGCAGTGCCGCAGATGTTTCGGCTGCGGATCAAGCTTGGATTGAGTCGATTCTGCAATCCGTCGGAAAAGCATTTCGCGTCGAAGAATCTCAGATGGACGGCGTCACGGGGCTGAGCGGATCGGGGCCCGCATACATTTGCGTGATTATCGAAGCTTTGGCCGATGGCGGCGTTTTGGCGGGTTTACCGCGTGCTTTGGCCCAAAAACTGGCCATTCAAACAGTATTGGGGACTGCCACGATGGTCGCGGAAACCGGGCGACATCCCGGCGAGCTCAAGGATGCCGTGGCCAGTCCCGGCGGGACAACCATTGCCGGACTTCGCGTCCTGGAGCAAAATGGAATGCGTGGAACGATCATGGACGCGGTTGCGGCCGCCGCCGAGCGGAGCCGCGAATTGGACCAAGTTTGATTCAAGCTGGCCCGGGTCGTTGGCCGTTCGACTAGCATTCCCCTTACTTTTACGAAACCCCGGAGGTTTCCGGCACGATGGACTCTCCGATCATCAAGATTGATGACAAGCACATTCCGCTGTACCGCATCGTTTGGATCAGTGACACTCCGCATTTTTGTGGCGAAGAGGATTGCACACGCGAAGGCGACTATGAGATCCGTCTTGATGTCGATGATTCGATTTGGACCAATGGCATCGAACGCGACGAGGCGCTCAAGGCGCTTTCGGAGTGGTGCAGCGATCCCCGCGGTAGCGATGAACCCGAAGGCGATGGTGCCGATTGGTGACTAGATTCGCGACACGTATTGGCCGCTGAGTCGACGCACGAGGCGTCGCATTTCCAGCACGCTGATGATGGCGATGACCCGGTGGGCCGGTAGTCCGCTCTTGCCGATCACCGCATCAATCGTTGTGCTCGTCGGTTCGATCGAGTCGAGCACCAAGCACTCCATGTCGTTGAGTTTGAGCTCGCTGCCGTTGCGGACTTGCGTTTCTTCATTGAGCCGCACGGGTTGGCGAATCGGCCCGAGCTCCTCCAAGCAATCATCCACCGTTTGGACGAGCCGAGCCCCGTCGCGAATCAATTGATTCGATCCGCGTGAGGCGCGGCTGGTCACGGGTCCCGGCAGCACGAGCACTTCACGGCCTTGTTCCGCAGCGAGTCGCGCCGTGATCAACGCCCCGCTGCGATCGGGCGCCTCGATCACCAGCACCGCGAGTGACAAGCCAGCGATGAGACGGTTGCGTTGGGGGAACGTGCCTGCATGGGGCTTCACCAGCGGTGCATGCTCACTGATCACGGCGCCATCGGCCGCGATCGCTTTGGCCATCCCCGCGTGCTCGGACGGATACAATTGTCCGTGACCGCCGCCGAGCACCGCGATCCCGCGACCACCTGCGTCGAGCGTGCCCGCGTGTGCCGCTCCATCGATCCCGCGAGCGAGCCCACTGACCACCGTCACCCCCGCTTTGGCGAGTGAGTATCCGAAACGCTCCGCTTGCTTGATGCCGTAGGTCGTCGCGTGACGAGTCCCGACAATCGCGATCGCCAATTCGTCTTGCGCCGTCACTTCACCTTGAACGAACAATACCGGCGGCGTGTCGTGCAAGTCGTCCAATCGACGCGGATAGGCATGATCGTCTTGGCAAACGATATTGATTTGCCGCTCGGCACAATCCGCAACGACCTTCTCGATGTCGACGTGGTGGTGCGCCGTGCGAATGGCTTGAATGAGCTTTGGGCCGACCCCGGGCACCCTCATCAATTCCGAACCCGGTGCCTTCAGCACCTCGATGGCCGAACCAAAGTACTCCAGCAACGAAGCTAGCGTCCGTGGCCCGACGCCAGGAAGCAATGACAGCATCAATGTCGCATCCGCAGACATCGACCGACCATGCGTGTGACACTTCAAAGCTTCACCGACGGATCGCGTCATGGAATCGAAGAGGGGGTCGCGCGATGGTTCCATAATGCTGCCCGCAGTCCGCACGATCGAGAGCCCGATGTAAGTTTGCAGACTCAGTATGTCGCTATCGAGACGCAATTGTCAATTTCGCGGTGAATCTCGGCAACGTCGTTGCAGTTGAAAACTCGTTGATCACCTTCAAGCGGACATCCGGATTTCGCCACAGAGACTTTGGTAGAAGCGATTGCGACTCATCAGCTCAGCATGTCGACCACTGTCCGCGACGTGACCGTTTTCGATCACCAGGATTCGATCCGCGAGCGACAAACTTGATTGACGATGGGTGATCATGATGCCCGTGCGATCGACCAAGAACTTGCCCAATGCTTCGTGGATCAAATGCTCGCTCTCGAGATCGATCTGGCTCGTCGCTTCGTCGAGAATCAAGATGTCGGGATTCCTGAGGAACGCGCGAGCGAGCGCGATGCGTTGCATTTGGCCGCCAGAGAGTCGCATGCCATGATTGCCGAGTACCGTTTGATAGCCGTTGGGCATTTTGCGACGAATGAAGTCATCAGCGAACGCCATCTTCGCGGCGCGGACAACGGCATGATCGTCTGCGCCGGGTGTTCCGTAGCGAATGTTGCCGGCGATCGTATCGTCGAACAGCGTCGTTCGCTGGGTGACGAGCGCGATGCGGCGACGAAGATCACGCGTTCGCATCTGATCAATCGGCACATCATCGAGGCGGATGCTTCCCGATTGTGGCTCATCGAATCGGCACAACAAACTGATGAGCGTGCTCTTTCCGCAGCCGTTGGGACCGACGAGTGCGAGCGTCTCGCCGTGGCGGATCGTGAGCTCAATTTCTCGCAGCACTTGGGGGCCCGAGGGATACTGGAATGATACCTTTTCGAATTGGATGCGCGAGTGGGGGCGACTCGTCGTCAGCGGTTGACGCGGCTCGCGCACACGAACTTCCTGGTCGATGATTTCGTAGACGCGCGACGAAGCGGCGATCCCTCGCTGCAGCCCACTCCAAACGTCCGCGAGTTTGCGCGCCGGGTCCGACGCACCGATCAAGAACGCAAAGAACATCAGCACTTGATTCACATCCAACGGGACCGCCGTCATCGGTATCCCGAACAGGTGCGTTTCCTGTTTGACGACCAAGTAGCCACCCGCGAGGATGGCCATCCCGACCACCGTGATACCCACCAACTCGCTGGTGCCGCGGGCGAGTGTGTTGAACAAGGCGAGCTTCATGGATTTTTTGTAGTACGCTCGGCTGCCGACGTTGAACCTCGCTCGCTCGAATCCTTGGGTGTTGAACGCCTTCACGACGCGTATACCGGCGAAGGCGTCGTTGAGCATGCCATAAAGCTGGCTCATTTCCTCCATCACCTTGCGGCTGAGTCGACGAATCGAACGACTGAGGAAATGCGTCAATATCGCGACGATCGGTAACACGATCGTGATCAGCAGGAAGAGACGCCAACAGTAGTACATCGAACCGGCGACACAGACGGCCATCTTCAACGGCTCGCGAACGAGTCGACCGAGCAGCACCGAGACGCCACCGACCACTTGCGAAATGTCGTTCGTCAATCGCGTCGTGAGCGCCGCCGATCCGTTATCGCCAAAGTTGTCCAGATCCAAATGCAGTGCTTTGCGAAAGAACATCGCCCGCAAATCGACCGCGGTCGTCTCCGTCACGTACTGGACCAGCAACAAGTTGATCGTCAATGCGACCAACTTGATCGCCGTTCCGCCCACCAACAATCCGACGATGAGCAAGAGCGTTGCGTACACGTCGTCGGGACAGTATCGATCGACGTATGGTCGCGCCCACTTGAGCGTTGCCAGCGATTTGAGTTTGGCGTCGCGAAGGGCTTCGCTGGACTCGATTCTCAATCGCAATGGGTGTGATGGTTCAGCACCGGTGTCAGCGATTGCTCGCTGCAGTTCCTCGAGGGTCCGACTAACCTCAGCGATCTCGGTCTCGGTCGAGAGAATCGTCTTGTGAGTGTAGCCGGGCAAACTATCGCCCTTAAAGACGACTTCCACGAGCGGGTACAGCGTCCCGATGTTTGCACCCCACAACACCGCCACGAACAGCGACGTGATCACGATACCCAGCAGCGACCATCGTCGGCGAGCGGCAATGAGTAGTACGCGGCCAAATTCCATCTTCGCTCGCTTGTCTTCCTTGACCGCGGTCCGTTGAGATTCTTGAGGGCCAAAGTTGCCCCGGGTTCGCGTACCCGCCAGGCGGGATCGCTCGAGAACCGAATTCCGAAATCGCTTTGTAGCGAATTCGAACTCACCAAAGCCACCCGAGTTTCTGTCCGTCTTGACTCGCCAAAAGCTCGCTGCGTTTGGCCAATCGATGTCGACATCAAAGGTCCGTTTCCGCTATTCCCGGGTCGGGGGTAACAACGTTCTTTGCGTCACGCTCGTATTTTTGAGGATCAGTACCAGCGAAATGTTGGATCTCACGGTCATCATCCCCGTCTACAATCGGCGCAGCTCGGTATTGGAGACGCTCGAATCGGTCGCACTCCAAACACATCCGGTGACGCGCATTATCGTTGCCGATGACGGTTCCACCGACGGTACGCCCGATGTCGTCGCCCAGTGGTGTGAAACCCATCGACCGGCGTTCGAGGCCAAGCTCATTCGAGGCCGCAAGCAAACCGCCGCCGCAGCCCGACGTGATGCGTTTGCACAAATGGAGCCGACACCGTTGGTTGCATTCCTGGACAGTGATGATTGTTGGCCACCCGATTTTCTCGAGCGCACCGCGGTGATGCTCCAGGCGAACCCGGATGCGGCCGCCGTTTCCACGGATCGGCAGTTTGTCGATAGCCGTGGTCTTGTGTTGCGTTCTGACCGACTCCAGCGTTTTGCTAACCAACCGATCCCCTGGATTTTTCGACATGGTGGCGGGCTCGCATCGTGCAGCCTCTTCCGCACGAGTGCGATCGCTGCCGCGGGTAACTGGGATCCAGCACTCGTCAGCGCCGAGGACTCATCGCTGTTTTGCGACGTAGCGATACACGGGCGGTGGCTTCATGCTTCTGGCCAACCCGTCACGTTCTCGCACGGCAAAGCTCGATCGCGAGGCGAAGACCCAAATCTCAGTCTTCGATACCCCGACAAATTCCGCCGCTGGGCGATCACTTACGAGAAGATCTACGGCAGGATCGGCACTGCAATGCCACGTATACAGCGTCGTCGACTGTCCGTTTTCGTAGCAGGCTATTGGTATCGGGCGGGCAAAGAATTCCAATTGCATAGCGATCTTGCCGCGGCCGAGGAATGCTACGCGTCGGCGATTCAGTGGCATTCCCTGCACTGGCGAGCACGATGGCGTCGACGCCAACTTTCAAGCCATTGGACGCCCGCGACCGGCACTCCCTAAGCGGCCTGTGGGGCCGGAATCTCGCAAACTCTCGTCTCTCGGGCCAGCGAGCCCAAGGCCACCGCGAAACGCGGCTCGAAGAAGTCGTTGACGGGTCGACGAGCATCACCGCCGTCACCGAAGCGAACCGGCAGCACCGGATTCGTGTTGATCTCCCAAACTTGGATCTTGCCGTTGTGCATGCCGTAATCGATACGTCCGAATTGAATATCGGCGATATCGAAGATTCTTCTCAGCTCCGCCTCATGCGGATTGGTGTGGATGTACCGCTGCTCTTCGGCGAGTAGTTCAGGCTCCATCCGCTGCCATGCCTTGACGTGCCACTGGTCGGCAAAAAAGAGATGCCGGGGAATGATCGCGTCCCCAACTCGCATTGCGGAATACTTGCGATAGATGCCCCGAGCGTCACCGACATCAACGTGCTCGATAATGATGTTGGCACGTCGACCCGCCTTGGTTCTTTTCAATTCATTCAAACAACGGCGCATCGAATCGGCATCGGCAACCGGCTCGGATAACTTGCCACGATGGTCGTCGGCACAGCGAGCGAAAGCGGGATAACGAATTTTCGACAGCTCGTCCGTCAAGCGATGAACCGCAAACTCGTTGATCCCAAGCGAGTTTAAGCGGGTCAACAGCCCGAATCGATCCAGAGTCGAACTCGGATCATTGAGAACTCGATTCCCAGACCGCTCAAGCCCTTGATGAAATCGGCCGGCCAGCGTTCGCATCATCTTTGGCAACCGCTCAATGTCCGTAAACAAATAAGTTCCCGAGTGCCACTGGCCGCGTTTCCAATCCCAGCATCGGTGCAAATTCAAGTAGGAAATCGGTGTGATCTCAGAAGCAAACGCCTTCCCCACATCTTCGAGATACCAACGTACGGTGTAGTCATGTCTGCGAGTGCTGAGGAAGTAAATCATGAGACCGATTCCGACCGGGTTCCATAGAATGTGCTCGCGGGAAACTAGCCAAAAACTGAAGGTATTGGCTAGTCCAAACAAGTTTGCGATCAATCTTGACGACAGCCCCTGAATGGTGGTACGTCCCTAGTCTGGCCTCCGATTGACGAGGTCAACTAGGAAGTTTCCAACGACGATGGAGAGTCAAAGATGAAGAAGAATCAACTACAAGGCCGCCAGGTTCGCGCAACCGAAAAATCGAGTTCGAAAGTCGATGCGATGGTCGCGTTTTTGGAAGGTCAACCCCAGCCCACCACTTCAACAGAATCGGTGACTTGGACTCGCGACTTCACCGCGAGCGGCAGCGGAAAGACTGGCGGGGGCGGCACTGGGAATTGACCCCTGTCAAAACCCAGATTGGGTCAATGCGATGTTGGCCGTTACCTTGATTGGAACTGAGTGCGGAGACTTGTGATGCTTGGTGTACTTGAACAACCTGTCAAAACTTGGTGGCTCGATACCCAGCCACTTCGCGCTCGTGACGAACGCGCCGAATCGGCTTGGCGAGCCGTTCGGCACGTGCTTGCTTCAGGACGCATGGTCAATTCGTATTGCAGCGATTTTCTATCGGTCTGCGATACAATTGACAATGCGGACCCCGAGGCGATCACCGCGGTGTTTTCTTCGCCCGAAGGCTA
>JBBSJZ010000223.1:0-9046 GCA_038256795.1 Pirellulales bacterium
GAGAACTTCGTCGATGGCGCCGCGCAAATCCGCGCCCGTCACCGGCGCGTCGGACTTCGGTCGGCTGGAATCGAGTTGGCCTCGATAGGCGAGCTTCAGCTCCGCATCGAACAGGAAAAAATCGGGCGTGCAGGCTGCGTTGTAGGCGATCGCGACGCTTTGATCGGGGTCGAACAGGTAGGGAAAGTTGTAGCCCTGGTCGGCTTTCTCGATCGCCATCGCGGCGGGGGAATCATCGGGGTAGGCGACGGCATCATTACTATTGATTCCGACGACGCCCACATTGTGCTGCATGTATTCGTCGGTCAGTAGTTTCAATTGAGCGGCGACGTGTTTGACGAACGGACAATGGTTGCACATGAAGATGACGAGCAGCGCGTTGTGTCCCTTGAAGTCGCCGAGCGAGACGACGTTTCCGTCGGTATCGGCGAGCGAAAACTCAGGAGCGAGTGTCCCCAGTGGCAGCATCGTACTAGCGGTTCGGACCATGTTGGACTCCGGTGTTTGAGAAGCCCCTGCAAAACTGGTGAGGACGGTTGCCTCGCACACCAGACCCAAGAGCAGCGACCAGCAGTCTAGCACTCGATCTCACTTCGGCAATCGTTAGGGCAGGGGCGACAATCGCTTCGAGCCAGATTCACCCCGTCGCGAGCGAGGTTGCGGCGAGGTTGTTCTTGGCCAGGACCTCGATGATGGCTTTTTCGAGGAGTTCGAGGGCTAGATCGATGTGGGCTTCAGTCGTGATTGCGGGCGGCGGCAGGAAGCGGATTCGTGTCGGATCGGCGCCGCAGACGAAACCGAGCAAGCCGACTTCGAACATCGTGTCCATCATCAACTTGGCGGCTTCGTAGCTGCCGTCGCCGGGCGTGAAGGCGATCATCATCGCTTCACCAAACGGGCCACTGATGAGCGACGGATACTTTGCACTGAGCATCGCGAGCCCCCGTTGGAAGTACTCACCACGAACCGCGTTTCGCCCGCTCTTGCCGAAGCATTTTGCGTCGTCAAGGGCGTCGAGAACCGCGAGTCCGGTCGCGATCGATGCGGATGAACCGGTGAAGGTTTGGCTGATGATCGGCCCCTTGGGCTGGAACGTGTCTCGATACAACGTCGCACAGACCTGGGTGATCTTGCCGATCGTGACGATGTCCGCGAACTCATCGAGCCCGTAATGCTGGAACGCGAACGGCCGCGTCGTTCGCGTGAACGATTGGATCTCGTCGAAGATGATCGGGATTCCGGCTTCGCGCAGGGGTCCACAGAGGGCTCGAAAAAATTCGCGGCTGCCGGGATAGTAGCCGCCTTCGCCCGCGATCGGTTCCGCCCAAAATGCGGCGTAGCGTCCCGGGTGTCGATGCAACAATCGCTGCAATTCATCGACGGCATAGCGCCGGCTCCGCTCGGGGTTGGCAGGATCACGAAACGGCAGGTAGTCGACGTTGAGCGCCAGGGGAAGTCCCATCCGATACTTCGCTTTGTCGGTCAGCGCCGCTAGCGCGATCGATCGACCGGCGAAGCAGTGATCGAAACAGATGATTCGATCGGCGGGCGACTGCGTGTGAAGTGCCAACTTGAGCGCGTTCTCGTTCGCCATCGCACCACTGGTTGAGAGGATACAACGATTCAGCGGCGCGCCGGATTGTGACGCCATTGCGATCAGCCGCTCGCTCATCTCGACACTCGGACGATGCTGTTGCAAATTGCCCTGCATCACCGTGTCTTCGAGGGCTGCGTCGATCGCGGCATCAACCATTCGCGGATCGCTGTGCCCGCAGCCGTGAACCCCGATGCCGCCGATCATGTCGAGCTTAACGCTGCCGTCGGCCAGCTCCACGAGCGGTCCGTTGCCCAAGCCCGATGCGAGATAGGGCCAAATCGGTGGTCCACCACGCGTCGCCCCCAGTCGGTCCAGCCACGATTGATACGATGCGCCCAACTCCGGTGTCGCGGGTTTGGCGTGGTCGATCTTGGCGGAATGCTCCGCGACGGCCTGGGCAATCAATTGTTTGGCTTGAGCGATCCGCGGGTCACTTCGCAATTGGTCAGCGACGAGCGGGTGCTTCATAGCGTGGGAGTTCTGGCGATCCAAGGTCGGCTTTCCGTAGGAGCGGTGTGGGCCATTGCGATGGCAACGAGTCAGCAAGCGGGCAACACCAACATAGTAGCGTTTATCGCCCAAAAGGTTCATCCCACCTTGGCGACGGCCGTGACCCCCATTCCCTCGTGCTGCTTCGCCTGAGATGCTCGGCGGCCATGAACTGGATCATTCTCACGATCGTCTCCGCGGCGTTGTTGGGCGTCTACGACGTGAGCAAGAAGGTGTCGGTCCAGGGCAACGCGGTCCCGATCGTGTTGTTGATGAGCGTCTGCATTGGGGCCGCGATCTGGTCGCCACTCCTGATGCTGTCGCACTCGTCAGCGGCTGGAGCACTTCCCGACGCATTGCGTGTGTCACCGCTGAGCTGGCTCGAGCACGGGATGCTGATGGCCAAGAGCGTGCTCGTGGGGATGTCGTGGACGTTCGCGTTTTTCGCGATGAAGCATTTACCGCTGTCGATCGCGGCACCGATTCGCTCGACCAGTCCGTTGTGGACGATTTTGACCGCGACACTTGTGCTGGGCGAGCGGCCCGAAGCGTGGCAGTGGGCTGGGATCGGCATCGTCCTGCTCTCGTTTTGGCGATTTTCGTTGCTGGGTTCTCGCGAGGGGATTCACTTTTCCCGAGACCGGTTCGTGATGTGCATGGTTGCCGCGACACTGCTCGGGTCACTTTCTTCGATTTATGACAAGTTGTTGCTGCAGAACTATGCGATCCAGCCCGCAGCCGTTCAAGCTTGGTTCACGATCTATCTTGTTCCGGTGATGATGCCGTTAGCGATGCGTTGGTACCGTGTCGATCGGCAGCGTGTGCCCTTCGAGTTTCGACGCACCATCTTGCTGATCAGTCCGCTGCTGCTGGCCGCGGACTTCGTCTACTTCACGGCTCTGGCCAATCCCGAGGCGCTAGTGTCCGTCGTTTCGACACTGCGTCGCTGCAGCGTGTTGATTCCGTTTCTGTTCGGCGTTCGCGCGCTCGGCGAAGCGAATTTTCGCAGCAAGGCGGCGTGCATCGCCATGATGCTCGTCGGCGTCGGGTTACTGACGTGGCGATGAACCCCATCGATCCGCCACGGTGGTTCGGACCACCGATCGGCACCGCCCGATTCAAGGCCGAGCCTCAGGACTTTATCGTCGAAGAGGTCCTCGGTTTTGTGCCATCCGGCGAAGGCGAGCACTGCTTGCTGTGGGTTGAGAAAACGGATCATAACAGCAACGACGTCGCCGCGCACTTTGCACGGGCGCTGGGGATACGCAAGCGGTTGGTGAGCCACTGCGGGTTGAAAGACAAAGCCGCCATCACGCGGCAATGGTTCAGCCTGCACTTGCCGGGGCAACCGTCACCCATCGCCAACGATGTGCAGCGTGACGGCATTCGCATCTTGCAAGTCACTCGCAACACCCGCAAATTGCATCGCGGGTCGCATGACGGCAATCGGTTCACGATCCGCTTGCGAGATTGTGATTTCTGCAGCGACGTCGCGGCCCAGCGCTGGCAATCGATCACCGCGGCTGGCGTGCCCAATTATTTCGGTTCCCAGCGCTTTGGTGATGATGGCCGCAACGTCGAGCAAGCGATGCAGTGGATCAACGGCGAGATCGAGGTCCGCGACCGCTTGGTACAGGGCATCTTGATCTCGGCAGTCCGCAGTTTTCTGTTCAATGCGATCCTCGCCGAGCGAGTGCTTGATGGCACCTGGAATGCGCCGCTCAGCGGTGAGGTATTTGGCTTTGCCGCCAATCGTAGTTTGGTACTGCCGGACAATCTGCACGGCGATGAAGACGAGCGAGTTCGCCAAGGCAAGCTCGAGCTGACGGCGGCACTGTGGGGCGAAGGCGAACTCGCAAGCGGCGACCGAGTCAGAACGATTGAGGTCGAGGTCGCGAGCAGGTACCCCGAACTCGTCGCGGGGTTGGCAAAATTCAAGTTGAAACACGAACGCCGCGTGACCCGACTACGGCCGACCAACGCTTCGTCCGAATGGGAATCCGCGACGCAACTCGTGCTACGCTTCGAGCTTCCCAAGGGGACCTACGCAACCTCAGTGCTGCGCGAGTTGGTTACCTGGACGTAGCCCAAAAAACAAATTCAGTTCGAGCACCATGCTGTCTTGAGCGACGCTGCGGTCGCTCAAGGTGGTGATCCCGAGCAGCGGGGGCGAAGCCGCTGCGACGAAAGTCCGCAGAACTCAGAACTGCGTCACCTCAAGATTCGCGAGCGGTTGGTCGTGGCGCGAACCAGGGGTAGATTGCGGGGATGACGAGACTTGTGAGTAGCGTGCTCGTGATCAAGCCACCGATGACGACCGTGGCGAGAGGTCGCTGGAGTTCGGCGCCGTCGCTGTTGGAGAGTGCCATCGGCAAAAAACCGAGACTCGCCACCATCGCTGTCATCAGCACCGGACGCAGTCGCGTCAGCGCGGTTTGGATGGCGACGTCATCCATCGCGAGTCCTGACTTGCGAGAGTTCTCGGCCGCGCTCACCCACACCAACCCGTTGAGCACGGCGACACCGAACAAGGCGATGAAGCCGACGCCGGCGGAGATGCTCAGTGGCATTTCGCGTAACCACAACGCGTACATCCCACCGCTCGCGGCCATCGGGACGGCGAGAAAGATCAACAGTGCCAATCGGACACTGCCCAAACTCGTGTGCAGCAGCAAGAAAATCAATAGCAGCACGATCGGCGTGATCAGTGCCAGTCGCTTGCTCGCCGATTGCAAGTTTTCGAAATCGCCGCCCCAACGGATTTCATAGTTGGGTGGCAGCGTGATCTTCTCAGCGACCGCTCGCTTGGCGTTTGCGACAAACGAAGCGACATCGACACCGCGAACATTGGCGGCGACGAAGGTCCGCCGGCGTATGTTGTCATGTTCGACGGAGGGCGGCGTTTCCTCGAGTGAAATATCAGCCACTTCGCCGAGCGGAATCGTACTTTCACCACGCTGGGCGATGGGTAATTGCTTGAGCATTTGAATGTCGCTGCGCCACGACTCGGGGATCCGAACCATGATCGGAAACCGGGCTCGCCCATCGATGATGGTGCCGACTTTGAGGCCCCCAATCGCTTCGACGGTACTCAACACCTCCGCAGCGTCGATGCCATAGCGAGCGAGCATGTCTCGATTGGGACGAATCGACAACGTTTGCAAGTTGGCCTGGTAGTCGGCCTTCACGTCCGCCGAACCGGCAACGCCCTTGAGCACCGCTTCAATCTCTTTGGACTTCTTGGCCAGGACATCGAGATCGTCGCCGTAGAGCAACACTGCGACATCACTCTTGACGCCCGCGACGAGCTCGTCGACTCGCATCTCAATCGGCTGGGTGAATCCGAACGCGACCCCCGCAACGGCGGCGTGAAGTCGCTCGTCCATGCCCGCAATCAAATCGTCGCGAGTTATCCCCGGTCGCCACTCCTCATGCGGTTTCAAAATTACCCACACATCGGTTTGGTGAACGCCCATGACATCGTTCGCGATCTCGGGACGCCCGGTTTTGGAGAACACCGTCTTCACTTCGGGGAATTCCAAAATGGTACTCTCGATTCGCGTGCTCATCTCGGCCGCGCCCTCGATCGTGGCGCTGGGCAATCGCAACGCTTCGACGAGCAAGTCGCCTTCTTCCAATCGTGGCATGAATTCCGCACCGAGATTCATCGCGACCGGCACACTCGCGGCAAAAACCGCGATCGCCAGGGTCGTGGTGATGAGGGGACGATAGATCGCGGCCTTGACGAGGGGACGATAGAAAAACTTGATCAGCCGCACCAACCACACATCATGATCCTTCAAGTTCCGTGGCAACGCGATCGAGGCGAGCGCGGGCATCAGCGTCATCGATAGGATCAGTGACCCGAGCAGTGCGAACAACACGGTTAGCGCCATCGGTCGGAACAGTTTCCCTTCCGTGCCTTCGAGCATCAGCACCGGGACGTACACGACCGCGATGATCAGCTCGCCGAACATCGTGGGCCCGCGCACTTCGATCGAGGCATCGCGAATGACCTCGAAGCGAGATCTCAAGCCACGATTCTGGCTGAGTCGGTGCATGCAGTTCTCGATCATGATCACCGACGAATCGACAATCAGTCCGAAATCGATCGCGCCAAGACTCATCAGACTTGCCGAGATCGCGGTGGCGTGCATCAAGTTCGCGGCGAACAGCATGGAAAGTGGAATCGCGAGTGATACGATCAGCCCCGCCCGCAAACTGCCCAGCATCAACAGCAACACGACGACGACCAACACGCCGCCTTCGACGAGATTCTTGAGCACCGTTTGCAGCGTGCGGCCGATCAGCGCCGAGCGATCGTAGGTGACTTCGATCGAGACACCCGACGGCAATGTTGTCGAAATTTCATCGATGCGAGCTTTGGCTCGCATCACGACATCGCGTGAGTTTTCGCCGATCAACATCATCACCAGTCCCGTGACGGCCTCGCCGCGAGCATCGCGAGTGACGCTGCCTTGACGTGTCATCGGCGCGATTTCGACTTCGGCAACGTCGCTGACAAGCACCGCCGTCCCACTGGCGGTCGTTCTCAGTACCACCTGGCGAATATCGTCGATGTCACGGATCAGAGCTTCCCCGCGGATGAATCGCTGTTCGTCGTTGTGGATCACGTAACCACCACCGACGCTCGCGTTGTTCGCTTCCAGCCGACGGCAAACGTCGCTGAGCGTGATCCCGTTGGCGATCAAACGATCGGGATTGGGGCGAACTTCGAAGGTCTGGTATGCGCCACCATGCGTGTTGATTTCGGTCACTCCCGGGACTTCACGAAGCTTCGGTGCGATATCCCATTCGAGCAGCGTCCGCAATTGCATCGAGGTGTAATCGGCGCCACGCACCTCGAACTGCAGGATCTCGCCGAGCGCCGTCGTTAGCGGTCCGAGCTCGGGTGTGCCGTAGACGGATGGCACCGCCGCTGCGGCTGCGGGCAATCGTTCGCTGACCACTTGGCGTGCAAAATAAACATCGGTGCCTTCGTTAAAAACGAGCGTGACGACGGAGATGCCGAATTTGGACACGCTGCGCACTTCCTCGACACCGGGCAGCCCGCTCATCGTGCGTTCGACGGGGTAGGTGATGTATTGTTCAACTTCGACGGGCGATAGCGAACCGGCATCGGTCATCACCGTGACTTGCACGTTGGTCATATCCGGCACCGCGTCGATGGGCAGCACCAGGGCGCTTCGCAAGCCCGCCGCAGCCATCAGCGCAGTCGCCACCAAGATGATGAACCGATTGGCGAGCGAGAATTCAATGAGTCGTTGGAGCATGTGACCTATTCCTCCTCACCGGCGAGCAGCAGCGAACTCTTGAGCTGGAACACGCCACCTGACACCACCGTCGTTCCGACTTGCAAGCCGCTCTTGATTTCGATCCGCTCGCTCGTGGTTTGGCCGATCGATACATCCACGCGTCGAAAAGACGATTCGCTTTCCGGCACGAACACAAAGTGCTGGTCTTCATGCACCACGACGGCGCTCTCGGGAACTGATAAACACTCACGTGACTGGCCGGCCGGCACCGTCATACGAATGAACAATCCCGGACGTAGTCGTAGATCCGCAGCGGTGATGCGTGCAACCAGCCGGGCGGCACCCGTCGTCGGGTCCACCCAGCGTGGCAACAGGATGATTTCGCCCGTGAAATCAAACCCCGAAATCGCGGGCGTCGCGAGCTGGACGGAGTCGCCAACTTTGGCGGTGATTGCCGACCAGTCACCTTCGCGGACATCGCCGATCGCCCACAAGCGGCTCGTGTCGGCGATCGTGAACACAGACTCACCGGCGATGACGCGTTCGCTCGAGGCGAGTAATTGTTCTTCGATCGTGCCATCGATCGCGGCGACGAGATCGACTTGCGATAACGCGGCGCTTTCGACGTGCTCGCTCGTATCGCTCGCGCCTGGCGTCGATGCGGGCCCGAGCAGGGTGCGAATCCGTTGTTGGCTGACATCGCGCAGCCGCCCGGCATTGGCGAGTGCCGCTTCGCTTTCGCGGAGCATTCGCTGGGCATCGAACAACGACTTCTCCGCGAGCGCTTCAATATCCGCCGCCTTCGTGCGGACGTCGGCGTCACGTTCCAATTGCACACGCCCGGGGATGGCGCCACTGCTGGCGGCGCCGCGTGAGCTCTCGGCAACCTGGCGGGCGAGTCGGCTTTGCGTGTACGCGCCCAGTAGCGAACTGCGGTAGGCGCCGAGCGACTCGTCAGCCACTTCCTCGGCAATCGATTCAGGCGACATATTGTCGCGGATCAGCTTCACCATTTTTTCGACGCCAGCCGTGATCTTGCCTTGGCGGTCGTATTCGTTTTGAGCCAATCGCACGTCGGCATCACGCTTCCGAAGTTCGGATCGTGCGAGGCCCACATCGGGGCTGCTCAGCGTCGCCACCACTTCACCGGCGGCGACACGATCGCCGGGTCGAACGCGAACGTCGGTGACAATACCATCACACGCGGACTTGATCGCCACATGTCGATTTTGGTCGTAATCCAGTCGTCCCGAAATCGTGACCGTACTTGCTAGTGAGCATACCGCCGCCGGTTCGCTGGCCAGATTCAAGGAAGCGAGTTGCTCCGCGGTCAAAGTGACGAGCATTTCGCCAGACTTGGGATCGTCATTCAAAGCATCGATGGACGCCGTGACCGCATCGTTTCGGGATGAGCGACTCGATCCCGTGAGGTAGCTGGCGAGTAACACGCCGCCCCCGGAGAGGATCGCGGTGACGAGAATCGTGAGTAATTGGGACCGTTTCATGGCGAGACTTGCATCAGCGTACGCACTCGAACGAACGAAAACGCTGGGACCTTCACAGGTTCCCAACAACAATTCAGTTCAAGAGCCGCGAGCTAACAGCGCGCGATGCAAATCAAGGCACAGGGACGAATGCCCGTGAACGTGGTGAGATAGCCACCGGCCGCCGACGCGATCACCGC
>JBBSJZ010000224.1:0-8998 GCA_038256795.1 Pirellulales bacterium
AGTCGAGACTCTGTGGTGCTGCGACTTCGCAAGGACACTCTACGAAAAGGCGCCGATGCCGCCGATCAGCTTTTGCAATTCCTGGATCGCCGATTATTCGAGCAAGAACCAATTTCAAGAGGAGGCGAGAACTTGCTTCTGCGAATGCTGCTGCTGACTGCCCTTCGGGTGGGTCCGCCACACATCGCCGCGGATAGAGTATGATTGACTTTAGACGACCCTTAATAGTTCTATTCAACTTCAGACTAATTCGTTAGACCAATCAAAAAAAAGCACCCGTATGTCATACGTCAAACTTGGAGCAATTGCAGTCTCGCTGTTCGCATTGACTGCGTTCGCCTGGGCTTCCGAATCAGATGAAATCAGAGAGAAAGCCAAGGTGATGCAGCGAGAAGCTGTTGAACTCGCTGAACAGGGCCACAAGGAAGAGGCGGTAAACTTGAAACGCAAAGCCATGGCAATGTTGGAAGAGGCCGAGCGTCTTCAGCATGATCGCCCGGATCAGCGTGACGCCAAGATCATGAAAATGAAACAACGACTAGAGACGCTGCGTCAGAAAGAGAAAGATCTGAATGAACACCCCGGTGCAGTTGAGGCACTCGATAATGTGCGTCGTGAGGCTCAAGAAGTTGAGGTGGAATTACGAGAGCTTTCAAATGTATCACGCCGAGAGCAAGCTGGCCCTCACGATGAGATCGCTCGTCGTCTCGAACACATGCGAATTGCCGTTGAGCATCTGAATCACGCCGGGTTGCATGACGTTGCAGAGCATGTCGCCCAACGTGCCGAAGCCGCCGAGCGGGAGCTCCATGAGCAACACCGAAATCAAGGTGGTGATGTGATGCACGAAATCTTGCAGCAACTCGAAGAGATACGGAACGAAGTCGGACGACTGCGTGATGAAGTGAATGATTTGCGAAAGAAACGCTGAAAACGGTTCTTCCTGTTTTGAGTTCAGCCGCGAAATGACGGACAATCACCACGGCGATCTTTGCTTCCGCGACGGCAAGCTCTACGTCGCTGTGAACCTCGGCAAATTCAACGATCCCGATGGCAATGCGGATTCATGGGTCTACGTCTACGACGCTGAGAGCCTCAAGGAGCTTGCTCGGCACGAAACGCAGGAAGTACTCTACGGCGCAGGCGGCATCGGCTACCGAGACGGCCACTTTTTTGTTGTGGGCGGATTCCTGCTTTCGCAGCGATGGCAAGCCGTATGGGCGGAAGAACTCCCAGTGGACCGACGCCAACATTCCCGCTGCTGAACTTGAATGGCTCAAAGCCGACTTAAAGACCACCGCAAGGCAGGTGGTTGTCTTCGCCCATCAACGATTGGATGTCAGCAACAATCACGGTGTGAAGAACAACGACGAGGTACGAAGTGTTCTCGAATCATCCCGGAAAGTGTTGGCCGTCTTTCAGGGCCACAGCCACAAGAATGATCTCAAGGAGATCGGCGGCATCCACTACTGCACATTGGTTTCCATGGTGGAAGGCTCGGGCGTAGAGAGCAACGGGTACTCACTCTTGGACTTCAAGCCAGATGGGACGATTCATCTTACCGGATTTCGAGAGCAAAATTCGCACCACTGGACGCATCCGCTATGACTGTTCCACTTCGCCGCGTTGAACGATCCTAGGCGATGTTGCAATGCGTCATTCCCACGTTATCAGGGAAGCAAACGAATGTATTGGTTAGAAGTGGTGAAACGGTGACTGCTGCAACTCGATTTGACTGAAATGAGTTCTCCATCGTTGCAATTTAACGAAGCGAGCAAAGCCGGGATAGAATGGACGAACACAACCTTGGAGATAAACATGACGATTACACGCCGACAATTCTGCGGAGCACTGGGAGCCAGTTTCGCCGCAGCAAATATTGACTCGTTCGCTGATGAGTCGAAGGCCAAGCCACTTCGAGTCATCGCCTACAATATTTACAAATGCACGGGCTGGCCAGACGACCGACCACTGGCAAAGCGGGCCGTTGCCGAAGGTCAGATGGCGAAACGGTTGGCGATGGAATTGGCTCTTCACGACCCCGACATCATCAACTTCTCAGAATCGCCGAGTGAAAAGCTCACCAAAGAAGTTGCCGAACTACTGGGAATGAATCACGTCCGATTCCCCAGCGGCGGCAATTGGCCGGGAACACTGCTCAGCAAGTTCGAGGTCACAGACTCACAGAACGCCCCAATGAAGGGCGAGAGACCGAAAGAGTTATTCACCCGCCACTGGGGTCGAGCAATCGTCAAACTCCCGAATGACGATCCGTTGATCGTCCACTCTGCTCACCTGTATCCGGTCGCTGATCCTACGATTCGTTTGAAAGAGATTCGGGCGATGATCGAATCAATGAAGCCGGATCTCGATGCCGGGCGGTCGATGCTCTTGATCGGCGATCTGAACCATGGCCCTGGCACGGAGGAATACAAACTTTGGATTGACGCTGGTTGGATGGATTCATTTGCTCAGGTCGGAAATGGCGATGGTCCAACATTTAAGTCTGACATTCCCGAGTGGCGAATCGATTACGTCATGGCCGCTGGCCCGATTGCGAAGCGTGTGATTGAATCGAGGCCGTTATTCGAAGGAGCGTTTCGGATGAACATCAACGACAAAGATTCTTTTGCCTTGAGTGATCACTTGCCGCAACTAGCCGTCTTTCAATCAAGCCAGTGAGGTGCCTGTGAGCAATAGCAGCGACAAGCAAATTGTGCCAGGTATTTCCGTCACATCAACGGGCCAAGCAACCATTGACCCCTCGGTGGTAGATTTGTTGTTCGATTTGGCAATCCAGCTTGAAGAAACGATAGATTTACCCGTTGATGTTGAACACATTTTGGCAGCAATCGTGATGGCGGCTCGCAACGGAGAGCTCGACCCAGACACGCCGCTCATGTCCGACGATCCGGCGTTGGCCGGAGTGCTGATGTCTCATGTGAAGACTGTATTCGAGCAGTTTGGTGGCAAAGTCGGCAGCGACGATTGAAAGCGAAACAACGATGTCCAGTCAACAATCAGGATGCCGCCATCGATTGCTGAATCAGGTCCAGCGAGCACCAGATCGTGCTGCTTGAAACGAATGCTGCTGAAACACAAGGAATTGCCATGAACGACGAAGAAAGAATCAATCCTGGGCATGAGTCGGCTCGCACCTTACTCCGAATCGCTGGACCGGTGGTTCTCGCAATAGGCGGGATCTTCATGCTGGTGGGACTCGGAAGCTTCTTCTCGGCCTTTGGCGGTGGCGGACCACCACGTTTGTTCTGGTGCTGTTTCGTGGGAATGCCATTGATTGCCGTTGGCATGGCAATGACCAATTTCGGTTTCATGGGTGCGATCATTCGCTATCAAGCTGGTGAAGTCGCACCTGTTGGGAAAGACACCTTTAACTACATGGCCGATGGAACCAAAGAGGGTGTGAGAGCGATGGCTACGGCCATCGGTGCCGGTCTTCACGAGGCTTCGAATCAAGCACCGTTGAATTGTTCCGCTTGTGGTCACACGAACGATGCAAACGCAAGATTCTGTGATGAATGCGGAGTAGTTATCTCGAAGACCTGCCCTTCTTGCGGTGAGCGAAACGGCGGCGATGCAAAGTTTTGCGACGGCTGTGGAAATCGATTCGAAGCAACGGAGGGATGATGACCAGTCGAATGAACCAGTGATTGCAAGTGGCAGAGAGAGTTTTGCTTCGTTGCTGGCTGCTAGGCTTCGTCCTGCTGTTTGTCTGGCTCGTTGTCGATCTGCTGATGGGCGAAGGGATTTATGCTTTCCACCGAGACTGGTTCGGATTGACCAAGCACGAACTTCAACTCATCTTCTACTGTGGGATGGGATTGCTGAAGATCAGCGTCCTGACGTTTTTCTTCATCCCTTGGATCGCAATCAAAATCTTGCCCAGAACGTCAACACAACCTTGAGGAGTCAACCAAAGAGTGGCGAATTCACGAACTGTAACTCTACGATCACCTGGTGTCGGGCAAACGGTCGCTGTTGTTGGCGATGTGTATCGTTTCTTGGCGACGAGCAATGAAACGAACGGCATGAATGCCATGTGGGAAGCAATCGTGCCTCCAGGCGGCGGGCCACCTTCCCATGTACACAGTCGAGAAGAAGAAAGTTTCTACATACTCGAAGGCGAAATTATCTTTCACGTTGACGGTAAAAGAATCGTTGCAAAGGCGGGGACGTTCGCAAACATGCCGGTGGGAACGCCGCACTCCTTCAAGAATGAAAGCAGCGAACCGGCGAGAATGATCATCTCAATCGCCCCAGCGGGTCTGGAGCAAATGTTCTTTGACATCGGCGTGCCACTCCAAGATGGCGAAACTACTGCATTGCCGCCAAGCAAAGACGAGATCGAGAAGCTGCTGATCCTTGCTCCGAAGTACGGAATCGAGATTAAGCTGCCGAAACATTGACCAAATATTAATTCGTTTCCGTATCACGATCCTGTTGACTTTACGGCCCGTGCATCGCAATTCGGTAACTTACTTGGGGACGGTCGCTAGGACTTCCTGCAATACCCTGATGTCAGCGGGTTTGACCAGGTGATGATCGAATCCAGCTTCAAACGAACGCTGACGGTCTGCTTCTTCCCCGTACCCTGTCATGGCGACCAGCACGATGCCCTGGAGCGAGGGCTGTTGGCGAATTTGCTTCGCTACTTCAAGACCACTCATTCCTGGCAATCCGATGTCTGACAGCACAACGTCAGGTCGGTAGTCCAGGGCCGCCGCTAAGGCGCTCGGGCCGTCAGATGCCGTCCGCACATCATGCCCAATGGTTCTCAGTAGCGTTCCGAGGATGAGAGTCGCATCCCGCCTATCATCGACGACCAGTACTCGCAACGAAGTTCTCGTGGGCCTTTTGTTTCCGAGAGATTGTGAGCGAGAATCAGGTGCGGCCAACAGCGACTCAAGAGCAGCTAAATCGACAGGCTTAACCAAGTGGTGATCGAATCCTGCCTCTTTTGATCGCCGCCGATCATCTTCCTGTCCCCATCCGGTCAGAGCGATAATCTCCATGCCGTCAGACCAGGGCTGCTCTCGGATGCGACGGCAGGCATCATACCCGTTTAATTTCGGAAGCCCGATGTCGAGCAAGATCATGTCAGGCCGAAACTGCTCGGCGGCTTCCACGGCGGCCAGGCCATCATTGGCCATTTGGATGTCGTTGCCCATGAGCTTGAGCATCATTCCCAATGTACTTGCCGAGTCCCGGTTGTCATCGACCACGAGAATCCGCCGCTGGGCCGTCGCTGCTACGCTAACCTCGCGCTGAATGGTTGCGATTTGTTGTGACAATTCGAGGATGGGCAGCCGGACGGTGAACTCGCTACCCTGGCCCGGCCCGTCGCTGCGGGCTTCAATCGTGCCTCCATGCATCTCCACCAATCGCCGCACCAGGGTCAAGCCGATACCCAGCCCGCCCTGCGCCCGCTCCATATTGCTGTCCACTTGCGAAAACATTTGGAAAATCTTGGGCAACGACTGGGCAGGGATACCCAGCCCGTTGTCCCGCACCGTGACGGTAACCTCGTTCTCGAATCCTTCGGCGATGAGCCAGATACGACCTCCTGGCGGTGTGTACTTGGCACTGTTATTCAGCAGGTTCGAGAACACCTGGGCCAAACGGGTCAGGTCGGCGTCCAAGTGCACTGCCGTGGGTGGTAACGTGACCTTGATTGTGTGTCCGGCCTGCTCGATGAGCGGGCGACTCGTCTCGATAGCACTGTGGATAACCGCCGCGAGTTCGACCTGTTGTTTCTTCAGGTCGAGCTTATCACGAGTGATGCGGCTCACGTCGAGCAAGTCGTCTACCAGCCGAACCATCTGGTTCAGTTGCCGCTCCATCATGGAGCGAGTCTCGGCCACGACTTCGTTTTCAGAACCTGAAAGCCGCATCACTTGCAGACCGTTGCGAATGGGTGCCAGTGGGTTGCGAAGCTCGTGGGCCAATGTCGCCAGGAACTCGTCTTTCCGCCGATCGGCATCCCGCAGTTCACCGTAGAGTTGGGCGTTTTCGATGGCGATGGCCGTTCGGCTCGCCAAGTCTTCCGCCACCGCGAGATCGGTTTCATCGTACAGATGGCCGGACTCAGCATTGATGAAAGTGATGACGCCAATCGTCTTCCCTCGCACCGTCAGGGGAACACCGATATACGATTTCAAACCCAGTTCCCGCGTGATGCGGAGTAGCTCGTCATCTTTGATCGACTGCACAAGCAATTCATCATCAATCTCTGAAACGATCTCGGATCTTCCTGTGCGGAGGATGGTCCATACGCCCTGCGGCGCATGAGGATCGGGAGGGAAGCGGCGGTGAACTTCGTGCGCCAGCTGAACTTTGGCGGGATCGACATGGGAGACGGAAACCCGCCGCAGCGAGCCATCTGCCTCGGCCAAATCGACAGTCGCCCAGTCAGCGAAGGACGGCACGGCAAGGGACGCCACCTTTTGAAGTGTGGAATCAAAGTCCACCAGCACCGCGAGTGCCGCACTGGCGTCGGCAAGGAAGCGGGCTGTCTGCTCGGCTCGCTTCCGCTGCGTGACATCGAGTCCGACGCCGATCATGCGAAGCGGCTGGCCATCTTTCCCGGGGAAGACCTTGCCGCTGCCTGCGATCCAATGAATGCCCCCACCGGGCCAGACATTGCGGAACTCGATATAAAACTCACCGCTACTTTCCAGTGATTGTTGAATAGCGGCATTGAACAATCCCCGATCTTCCGGGTAAATGAGTTGCTGGAAATGATCGAACGTCCCACCGAACGTGCCGGGGGCGAGTCCGTGCAGCGGTTCAAGGCTGTCGGACCATTTCAAATCACCCGTGCGAATATTCCAATCCCACACTCCCATCCGGCCCGCAACAAGAGCTAACCTGAGTCGTTCCTCACTGATGGTGAGCGCCTCTCGTGTCTGCCTCAGTTCGGTAATGTCCGTATTGGTGCCAAACCAGTAGAGGATGCCTCCCGCTTCGTCTCGGAGCGGATTAACCCGTGTCAGGAACGAGTGATACTGCCCATCTGCCGCCTTGAGTGGGAACACCATGTCAAACGGTTCGCCGGTGTCGATGGATTTCTTCCAACGCTCGACCACCTGTGGCAAGACATCTGGGTCGTGGACCGCTTGCCAACCCCAGCCCTCCATCTGCTGCGGAGTTGTGCCGGTATATTCATACCAGCGGCGGTTGTACCAAAAAATGTCCCCATCCGGCTTAGCCATCCACGCCAGTTGCGGGATCGTGTCGGCCAGGAGCCGCAACTTTCCCTCGCTCTCCCTCAATTCCCGGTCGGCACGGCGCTGGTCGGTCACATCTCGGAAGATCAGGACGACGCCGAGCATCTTGCCCGACTCGTCTCGAATCGGCGCGGCGCTGTCGTCGATGGGCCGCTCCATACCGTCACGAGCCACCAAGACTGTATGATTCGCCAATCCGACGATGACCCCTGTCCGCAGCACTTTTTCGACCGGGTTGTCGACCGGCTGGCGGGTTTGCTCGTTGACGATTGGAAACACGGCCTCCAGCCGTTCCCCTCGCGCCTCATGCTGCGTCCAGCCGGTCAAGAACTCGGCAATGGGATTCATCATCGTCACGCACCCGAGGGAATCGGTGCAAATGACGCCATCTCCGATACTGTTGAGCGTTACATGCAACCATTCCTGCTGTTCGCGAGCCTGCATTTCAGCCCGCTGTCTCCGTTGCACTTCTCGTTGAAGCTCCTCAATACGTTCGTTCAAGGCGACAAACTGTCTTGCAGCAGACTCCTTGGGCATCAACCGCAATAACAGGACCGCAGGCGCCCCCTCCTCTTTGGGACAAATTACGCTCCCTTCCATTCGGCAGTCGATTCCCTCGCCGCGGTTGGTGTGCAGTCGCATCGCTCCTAAAACTAAGCTACGACTGCGGCAGCATAGTCGGAGGTAGTGGGCGACTTCCTCCAGCGATTCAACGACGACCTCAGCCAGCCGCTTTCCTCGTAGCCAGGCAACGGGAATCCCCAGCCGTTCCTCGACGGCTCGGTTAGCAGCAAAGATCAAGCCATCATCCGCCAAGAGCAGCATCGGCTCTGGCAACGGTTCGGCAATCAACAAGAATTGTTCTGGCGTCATGAACAGGCACTACCCCTGGAAGTATTCTCGACCTGTTGAGGACTGCGCTTCCGGGGTCGGCTTGAGGTAAACCACGACCCGACAACCCGCATCACCACGGGCGATCGCTTGTTCGATCACGACCTTCGAATAGCCAAGGTTGTCGGCGGCGATGCTGCCAAATACGTTCGAGGTCATCATGCAAAGGGCGGGCCGATCGAGGACCTTCTCTCCAAAGGGACAGGCTCGATTGCCCAGCACAATCTTATCCTCATCCTCCTCAATGATGTAGAAATCACCCTGAATCCGGTGTTTGAGGTCGACAAGGACTTCGCCCACCTGTTCCCGGCTCAGGCTCGACACGGCCAGGGCATTTTTGTACGTCCGGTTAATCTCGTCGCCCATCTCCTGTCCGACGACGCTGACGAAACCGGAGGCTTCTTGAAGTCCGACAACATTTTGCAATGTGCCAGCGAGATGACGCAGTAAGGTCCGCAGAAACACGTCTCGTTCAAGCGGAATGGCAAGCTCGTTGACCGAAGGCGACGGAGGTGAGGATTCGTTCATTGCGGTTCCCGTTGAGGGTGATGGGAGAAACAGGTCACGTTTCAGTCGATCGTGATTTTCCGTGGACTGTGGCACCATTTCTAGCCCTGATTCGCTCGATGTGCATCTTTCCCCATTCGCAAATGATTTTGGGGATCGAACGCAGCGACTTGCCGTAGTCGGCAAGGAAATACTAGACGTTGGGCGGTACTTCGGTGCAGGTTGGCGGCGCATCGCTTCGATGCGGAAGCGCCCTTTTTCATGCAACCCGAAGCCTGGCACGGCGTTCCCGCTTCTCGTCACCCTCCTTGCTCGCGTTGTAGCGTGGATGGAAATTTGAAGAGTGGAGAATC
>JBBSJZ010000225.1:0-8985 GCA_038256795.1 Pirellulales bacterium
AGTGGTCGCGGGCCGCTCATGGAAGTGCCAATCAAAATAGAGAGGGAAACAGCCAACCAGATCAAGGTCAAAGTCCAGCCGTTCACTCCTAAATTCCAAGTTGTGCTTGCAAGCGACAACCCCATCATTTTTGAAGCACGAGAAGGTCATGTTGTGTTGGGTGCTCGCGTCGCAAGAATCAACCAGGACGGCGCCTTGCCGGTTAACCAGGTTGATTTTTACGCCGCATACCATCCTCGCCGCCAATCTGATGGAAGCATGCGGCTCGTGCGTGAACCGAAGATCGAATTCGAACTTCGCGATCGTGCATCGCCAAGTGAACCCCAACAAAGACTGATTGAAGAAGTCCGTGGTTCGCTGGAGCGGGTGCTTCCGCTCAACATCGCCGACCATGATTTCTTTCTACCGCTAACGATCTCAAAAACCGCCTTGCCCGATCGACGATTTCGACCTTATCGGATCGACGCAAGCGATGGTTGGCTCACCATCGCATTGCAATAATGGTATTTCATGATTGGCTTTTTTCACGCATCGTTCGTTGCATGTCGACGATTTGAAAAGACTGCGCCCGGAAAAATTGCTGCCACTCGATGAGCCGCAATGTGTTGGTGTCCCAACCTCGTTCGCGGAGAGCTCGTGTTGTTCGCAGCGAGTTGGGCAGCGAGCGGATCCGGCACTTGGCCCCAGCGCAACGACGAAAAGCTCGGGGAGCCGCGACGAATCGCGCTCACCCGAGCTGGTCGTGTGCATGCGGCTGTGATCCCCAGCGCGTGGTGGGCAACCGATGCAAAGCCTCCGCCCCTACACGGAATTGGCTGCGATCCGTTTAACGAGATCGCATGTTTTGGTTGGGCGGCGCCGTTCGCCGTACCGGTTGAGGTGCATAGCCCTCGTCGCCGACTCGTTCGACATAGCCGATCGGTTGGACGGCCGAATTGGTAGGACCATCGAATCGCTCGAGCGATCCGCCCATGTCAGGTGCCGAGTCAGGTACCGGCACCAGTTCCGCACCGGGTCCACGCAGTTGGGGTGTGTAGCGTTCCATCGGATCGACGCTGGGCAAAAGGTCCGCAGGTCGGTTGCCGAATTGATCGAGCGGCTGGCTCGGAACATCCACCGGAGCACGATGCGGATCCAAATCCAATCCGAGTGTGTCGCTCATCGGACCTTCAAACATCATCCCATCGGGCGGGAGTGATTGACCGGCCGAATTAACGCCACTTCCAAGCATTTGGCTCGCCGCGTCACCATCCTTGATGGGACCCTGACGGACGACGCCCGGACGCGACACGCCGTACTGCAGTTGCTTGCCGGCACTTCGCTCGCGAGCACGTTCGAGTGCATCCCAATAAGCCTTCTTGTTCCAAACACCTTCCGCGAGTGTGATGTTATTGTTCGCGAGCTCAGTGCCCTTGAGTGTGTGAACGTAGTTGATCGATTTGCTGTACTCGCCCAAGGCTCGGTAGTAGTCGATTTGAGCTTCGGCACGCCGCTGTTGGCTTTGTAGCACCACATTGATTTGCGTTCGGCCTTGCTTGTACTCCGCCAAACGAGCTTCGACTTCGTTCTCGGCCCACTGCCAACGCTGGGCAGCCGTTTGAGCCAATTGGTAATGCGTACTCGTCTTGGCTACCGCATCGGACAGCAAGCTCACCAAGATCCGTTCGCTGTCTTGCAGTTTTGCTTTTTCGCGAGTGATTCGCAATTGTGCGTTTCGGATACGTGCCAATTCTCGGCGGAGACCGATCGCCCCCGGCGTGAGTTCCAGGCGAACGGCGCCTTCTTGGAAGTTACCGTCGGTGAGACCGCCCAGTGCCGATGATCCGACCGCAGGGAAGTTGGACTTGTCATTACTACCGATACCCAGTTCGTCGCCGACGCCGACCCAGCGGTACAGCATCGAGACGTTGAGTTCCGGCAGAATTTGGTTCTTGGCGGAGACGAGTTCCAATTCGTTTTGCTTGATGCGAGTTTTTGCTTGTCGCAGTTCGGGGCTCAAGTACAACGCCTGGGCGACGCACTCATCCCAATCGAATTCGACACGAGCGAGCGTGGGATCTTCGATGGGGCGAACCAAGCGGCCGTCGGTCGCGGCGAGTCCCATCAATTCACGCAAGGTGCGTTCGTTGCCGTAAACACCGAAACGATCCGCACCCGGTGTGTTGGAACCGCTGAGCGATGATTCGAGAATGCCACGAAATTGGTAGTACTGGCCCACCGCTTGGGATAGTTCCTGGATCGTTCCGGTACCGTTGTCGAGTTGTAATTTAGCGTACTCGGCCGTAGCGATGGCACTGTTGCGAGCGATCGCGGCGGTCGAGACGGCGCGGTAGGCGACGTACAGATTCCAATAGGCGACTTCCACATCGCGAACAAAGTTACGGACTTGAATTTCGTAGTCGGCGATCGATATGTCTTCGTTGAGGCTCGCCAGCACGACGGGGATGCGATTGACGAGAGTGCCTCGATTTCGCATCAACGGGTGCTGAATTTGAGCTTCGAGAACCGCGGTGTAGTCGCTCGGAACGGCGCGTGAGATCGGGCTGACCTCCGCATTGTTGCTCGAGTAAATCACTTGCTCACGCAAGGTCGCGACGCCACCGGTCGCCAATCGCTTGCTGATCGCGGCTTGTTGGGTCGTGTCGACGCCTTGGAACAATTGAGGGTTGATCGTATTCGCGGCACCCACGTTGCGAGGCCGGTCGGTCGTTCCGGTGTTGATGAACCCGCTCACCTGGGCATCGAATTCAGCGAGCGCGTCCTCGACGCCACCGATCTGGTTCGCACGCAGTACTCCGCGTGGCAACGTGCGGTTTCCGGCGCCGTCGATCGTGAGCGGAATCGACTGGGTCGTCGATTGCTGGATCGCGACGTCGTAGATACTTCCGACTTGATCGGCGCTAGCGCTGAGGAACTGGGCGTTCACATTCTGACGAAACTCGGCGATACCGCCGGTCGTGATGAAGAACTTCGAGTTCTGGAGCGCAATCGAGACGCACTCTTCCAGGCTGAGGTCCCAGAATTCGTAGTCGTGGTTCCCGATCGAGAGCGGACGGATCGCTTCCGTCGTCTCGGCAAGACTTGGCACTTCGACGTCGGGATATTCGATCGCCGTCGCCGCGCTCAAGTAGTGCTTGAGATCGGGTGATTCATTGAGGAAAAATGGCTGCGTCGGCGCGCATCCAGTGGCCAACAGGATACAGATCCCGAGCTGCAGATACGCGGCAATGCAAAACAGCGAACGATTCATGCCCTGGACTTCCGGAAGCGGTGCCGCCGTGAAACACACCACACGAGTGCCGAGCATTCTCGGCAAGGTGTATCCCACATTGCGGGCCGAAGATGGAAGCCCCCCTACAACCTTCAACACCGATTTCACCGAGGTGAAACCGATGCAATGATTGCCCAAGAGAAGGTATCGTCGCGGGAGCTGGGTAAACTTTGACGCTTTCCCAAAAAACGTCAAAGATTCTCCGTTGGCTCAATTGGCCGGCGGTTCCACGTTCAAGGGCCCCAATGGCAAGAACTCTCGGATCGGACGTGGCACCGTCTCGACGCGAACGGGCGCGTTGCCATCCATTTCGCCGTCGGTACTGAATGCATCCGCCGCATCGAGCGAGCTGTTTTGCAACGGCGTGCTGTTCTCGAAACCGATCCCCTCATTTTCGCCAGAGTCACTCGGGCCCCGATCCTGCAACGGGCTCACTGTCCGTTCACTGGGAAGCACCGAACGCCGTTGACCGGTTTGAAGTGCTTCCCATGGCTTGGGATAGAAATAGTGGTCTTCGACGCGGGGACAATTGCCGTCGTAAAGTCCGCGGTGCTCAGCCCGGTGCCAGGCCATCGCTTCCTGGCTCGAGGGAGCAATGTGGTACGCGATCTTGCCACCGAGATATGTCGGCCGGTTGTAAAGGCGACGATACGAGGCTGCCAAACGATTCCCCAGGGGGCCAATGACATCGTAACGTGGATGCACGGGCTGGGTCTCTCGCTCGGGGTGGTGCGCGCTCACCGAAGGCGCGACGAGCAACGATGAGACAAACAAAAATGCGACGAACGAAGGTGTCCGTAGCGACGATTGGGTGACGGCGAACACGGATGCCGAAGGACCCGCTCGCCGCGTTGTGAAACCGATCGCTGTGTCCATGGTGTTTCGCTCCGTCGTGTGCATGCATTTGACCGCTCGTCCACTGACCAGTCGTTACCAGTGGTGTTTCGGCGCTTGCCGGCGCCAAGCATGACAAACGCGACGAGCTTTCCCATCGTTACGAGCGCAGCGGCGTGCATGTCCGCTACGACCGGTAACGTTGACCGAGTACGAGTAGACTCACCAACCAAGTCGTGCCGAAGATGAGCGGCGCGACGCTGGGAAACTGGGCCGTGGCAAGCGAACCCGCTAGGAACAAGCCGCCGAGTACCGCGCACCCGCCCCAAAGATGCCCCGACATGGCGATGAACCCGAACCCACTGAGTGATGAGGCGATGGGAAACAGCGCCGATTGATCGACGCCACCGATCAATAAGAGCGCATTCATCACACCGAGCGTCGCCAGATACCCCATCCAAATCGACCAAATCGGTCGCTCGGCGGTGGACCGCGGCAAAATCGCACCCTGGCGGGAACGATAGATGAGCGCCGCCATCAAGCTCATCATGATCCCGCGGGGAACCCAGTACGCGATCTGGCTCGCGACACCGGCGAGTAATAACCCCGTCATCACGGCGTGGGCGACAAAGATGACGACGCCGAGTAGCGCGAGCGTCATCCCCCACGATGCGAAGGATCCCTGGTGCTGGTCGCGGCGAAGCTCCCGCGCGACGCGATCAAACAGTCCGCTGCCCACCGCGAGCACGGTTTCTCCGCTGAGGTATCGCCCCAAGTCATCCGCGAGCTCATCCGCGGTTTGATAACGCTCGCTCGGTTCGTAGCGGATCGCCTTCAAGCAAATGTTTTCGAGATCGAGTGGCACATCACGGCGCACACATCGTGGTGATGGCGGTTCATCCTGCAGCACGCTCCGCAACACCTCGGCAACCGTGTTTCCCACGTGCGGTGGTCGGCCGGTCAGCAGGGCGTAGAGCATCGCACCGAGTGAATAGATATCGGTGAGCGAGTCACCATCACCGCGACCGCACGCTTGCTCGGGACTCATGTAGTGCGGCGTGCCGAGCACTTGCCCGGTGCGTGTCAGCAACGTCCCCTCGCGTTGCCACTTCGCTAACCCGAAATCGGCGATCACGGGCCGGATGCCTTCGTCCATCAGCACATTATCGGGCTTCAGATCGCGGTGCACGATGCCCGCGCGGTGCGCGAATGCGCTGGCCCGAGCAATCTCACGCAGGATCGTCGCGGCCGTGGCGTGATCGATCGCACAAGCGTCCATTTGTTGTTGCAACGTCGGCCCGTCGACGAACGACATCGAAAAGTAATCGTAGCCCTGCCAATCGCCGATCTCATGAATCGCGACGATACCCGGATGCCGCAATCCCGCCACGGTGGCGGCTTCACGACGGAATCGCTGGCGTTCCTCGTGACTCGCCAATAACCCGCTGTTGATGAGTTTGAGTGCCACGGGCCGTTTCAGCCCTTGCTGGGTCGCGCGGTACACCACGCCCATCCCGCCGCGTGCCAACTCGGATTCAATACGATACTTGCCCACCCACGTGCCCGTCACGATCGGCAAGCTATCGGTCGCCGATTGCCCGAGCCATTGATGATTGCGAAAGAAACTTTTGAGGTCGCCAGCGAACTGCGGAAACGTCCGCAGGTAAACATCGACATTGGGCGTCTCACCGAGCTCACGCCGCTGCAAGTAGTCCGCCATCACCGACTCCAGCGAACACGGCGCCGCGTCATCACGCGAACCTGCGGAGTCGATCGCGGCGTCGAGAGCCACCCTCGTAGCGGATTCGGAATCGGACTTCGGCGTACTCACTCGTCCGTGACGCAGCCTTCGCTGGCGCTCTTGACGCACTTGATGTACTTGAACAAGGTCCCGCGGGTGGCCTTGAACGGGGGTTGTTCCCAAGCGGCGCGGCGCTCGGCCAGTTCCGCTTCGCTGAGGTCAACGTCGAGGCGATTCGTTTCAGCATCGATGCTGATGATGTCGCCATCGCGGATCAATCCGAGCGGGCCGCCGACTTGAGCCTCGGGCGTGATGTGTCCGACGATAAAGCCGTGACTCCCGCCGCTGAATCGACCGTCCGTCAAGAGTGCCACGTCGCTACCGAGGCCGGCGCCCATGATCGCGCTGGTCGGCGTCAACATTTCCGGCATCCCCGGACCACCCTGAGGCCCCTCGTAGCGGATCACGACCACGTCGCCCTTAACGATCTTTTCGCTTCCAGCGCCGCGACCATTTCTTCTTCACTATCGTAGATTTTGGCAGGACCGGAGAACTGTAATCCTTCCTTGCCCGTGATCTTGGCGACGGCGCCTTCGGGAGCGAGCGAGCCGCGGAGAATGCGGATGTGGCCGGATTCCTTGATCGGTTTCTCGATCGTGGCGACAATTTTCTGGCCACTTTTGAGACCCGGTAGATCCGCGACATTCTCCGCGAGGGTCTTGCCGGTGACCGTCATGCAAGAACCCTCCATCAGGCCTTTTTCGAGCAAGTACTTCATCACCGCGGGTGTGCCACCGATGGAGTGCAAATCCTCTTGAACAAATTTGCCGCTCGGCTTCAAGTCGGCGAGGTACGGCACGCGGTCGCTCACACGTTGGAAGTCATCGATCGAGAGCGGCACATCGACGCTGCGGGCCATCGCGATCAAGTGCAGCACCGCGTTGGTGCTGCCGCCGAGTGCCATCACGGTCACCATGGCATTTTCGAACGCGGCACGCGTCATGATGTCGCGGGGTTTGAGGTCGAGTTGAAGCAGGTTCAAGATCGCGGCGCCGGCGGCCCGGCACTCGGCGTGCTTTTGCGGATCTTCGGCGGGCGTACTCGCGGAGTAGGGAAGCGACATCCCAAGTGCCTCGATCGCGGTCGCCATCGTATTGGCTGTGTACATGCCGCCGCACGCGCCGGCGCCCGGACAACTCTTGCGAACGATCTCTTGCCGTTCCTCATCGCTAATTTGGCCAGCGATGTATTGGCCGAAACACTGGAAGGCGTTGACGATGTCGAGTTTTTCGCCGCCGCGGAAACCGGGTTTGATCGTGCCGCCGTAGACCATGATCGCGGGTCGATTCAAGCGTCCCATCGCAATCAAACATCCCGGCATGTTCTTGTCACAACCCGGCAACGCGACGAGCGCATCGTACCACTGGGCCGCCATGATCGTTTCGATCGAGTCGGCAATCAGATCGCGACTTTGGAGTGAATAGCTCATGCCATCCGTGCCCATCGAGATTCCGTCACTGACGCCGATCGTGTTGAATCGCATCCCGACCATGCCCGCCGCGATGACCCCTTGCTTGACGTGGCCGGCGAGATCCAACAGGTGCATGTTGCACGTGTTGCCGTCGTACCACATGCTGCCGATACCGATCTGGGGCTTGTTCATGTCATCAACGGTCATGCCGGTGCCATACAGCATCGCTTGGGACGCGCCCTGAACTTTGGGTTGGGTGATGTTTCGGCTGTAGCGGTTCAGCGGTTGGGTCATGGGTCGATCGTCACGGGTAAGTCGTTAGTCACGGGGGCCTGGCGGAGAACACGGGCCGGTCGGGGGAGATTATGATTGTTCGGGTTCGATTGACCAAGGGACGATCGCCCCGATATCCCGTCATCCAGGTAAGAAAATGAATCTCGGCAACAAATCGTTGAGTCAGCAATCCGTGTCCGCTTGTCCCATCGCCCCGCGCATCGTGGGGAGAGGGGCCAGTTCCCCGTTTTCAAGAACTCGCCGACTCGCCGCCGCCATTGCGATCCTCGCCATCGCAATGTTCACGGGCATCGCTCAAGCCGAGCCGGATTTTGTCAAGCAATCACGATCGCTCTTCGATGGTGAGTCATTGATCGGCTGGGAGGGTACCGCGTACTGGTTCCGCGTCGACGACCAGGCGATTGTCGCTGGCCGAATCGACGAACAGATCCCGCACAATCAATTTCTCTGCAGCACCGAAACCTACGGCGATTTCGAATTGCGACTCGACGTCAAGTTGACGGGCGAGGGCAACAACGCCGGTGTCCAGTTCCGCTCGAAACGGGTGCCCAATAGCACCGAAGTCTCCGGCTACCAGATGGATGTCGGACGCGCCTGGGATCGCAGCGTTTGGGGCGCAATCTATGACGAATCACGACGCAACAAGATGCTCGCGGAACCGGCGAGCGAAGTCAGTGAGAAACTCAACACGGAGGGCTGGACCGAAATGCGGTTGGTGTGCCAAGGGCCACGGATCCAGATTTTCGTGGGCGGGGTGCAGACGGTCGATTACACCGAAACCGATGACTCGATCCCTCGCGTCGGTGTGATTGCTTTGCAAATCCATAGCGGTCCGCCGACGGAAGCCTGGTATCGAAACATTCGTATTCTCACGCTGACGCCGACCGCCCCCTAGAGAAGCGGCGGAAGTGATGCGAGAAGCGGCGAAACCCTCGACTGGCCGTCGCCGCCCCGGCGTGGGTCGACTAGATTGTGGGCCGAACCCAACCCCGATTCGCCCCACCAGCCCCCCACATTCTCTTGAAAGCCAACCTTGTCCTGCTGCCCGGTGACGGCATCGGTCCCGAGATTGTCGAGCAAACGCACCGCGTCCTCGTCGCGATCGCCCAGCAATTCGGCCATGACTTCGTCTTCTCATCGCACTTGATCGGCGGCATCGCCATCGACACCTGCGGTGAACCGCTGCCGCAAGCGACGATTGACGCTTGTCGAGCCAGCCAAGCGATTTTGCTCGGCGCCGTCGGTGGCCCCCAATGGGACGACCCCTCGGCCAAGACGCGTCCCGAAGCGGGGCTGCTCAAAATTCGCAAGGAACTCGGGCTATTCGCGAATCTGCGTCCGATCCGCATGTTCTCTGAACTCGCGGATGCATCG
>JBBSJZ010000226.1:0-8969 GCA_038256795.1 Pirellulales bacterium
CCATCTGCATCCGCCTTGAGCAACACTTGAGCCCGGCGAACTTTTTGACCGGTCCCTTTGAGCTTGCCGATCACCTTCGCACAGTCTTTCCGTTCCGAATCCGTCAAACGAACGATATACTTCTTCTCACTCATCACAAAAACCTCCGTGGATTTAATTCGGTTTTGTGAATGAGCGCCGATTTTTCAATTCGACGCAACCCTAATTTTCATCCCTGACAATGCACTAGTATCCAAATTCGGCTTAACCGCCTCCAGTTGCCGGCTACCAATAATCATTCCCTTGCTTGCTCCACCAGAAGCAGGTCACCGGTGCATTGACGGATATCATCTGTCCGCAAGTCCTCGACTTCTTCATCGTGGAACTCGTCATCGCCTTGGAATCGGTTAGTCGGCGTCAGTCTCGGCGACTTCGAGAAAGTTCAGGAACGTTTCACCGACAAGATATTCGAGAGCTTTGGGAATGCCGAAGTCGTCCTCGATGTGCTCCGCAGCCTCGCATTGCTCTTGCCAAATTTTGCGTCGTGTCATTTGCGAAACTTCGTCGATGCTGGCTCAAACAATGAATTGCACTCCTCTTCAAGTATTCCGCCAATCACCGTGCATTTGCTGAACGGGGTTCGCTGAGCAACCTCTTGTGCCAAAATGTCGATTTGTTGCCAGCCAAGTTTTTGAAGAAATCGAATCGACGTGCCAAAGACGACCGTTTCGATTCCCGTCCAAAGAATTGCCCCCTGACACATCGGGCAAGGTTCGGCGGTGGTGTAAAGTGCGAGTGACGTTCCTTTCCAATCGCAACCTGCTTCAGCCATGTGATTGATGGCGTCGATTTCACCGTGCCAAGTCGGATTGATGGACGATTGGTTCCACCCTTCGGAAAGGACTTCTCCGGTTTCTTGATTGACGATCACTGCGGCGAAAGGGAGTTCAGGCACGTTGCCTGCCAGTTCAATCGCCCGAAGCATGTATCGTTCGTGATTAAGCATCATTTTCCCCCGTTCCATTAAATTATCGACAACTGCAACACCGTCGCAATCGACACCCAAACATCATACGACACTTGAGCCATGGCGGCACCTTTGCGGTGCTTCCAGACGCCGCCATCATCGAAAGGATCGTCACCCCGACGATCACGGAGCCAGAGAATCTGTGCCATGGAAAGTCGCCCATGCCACGCACTATCGGTGCTCCAAAAAGCTTTGGGCCAGCAGCTCGCCCAGCTTTACGATGCCTGCGGTGTCGAGAACGAGCTTCTCTCCCTGCGGCGGCAGATCGAAGGCTTTGAGATGAATGAATGCCGAATCGGCAGCGGCGATGGCGGCGAGGTCTGCTGTGACGTCGATGCGGTTGACATGCTCATGATCGGGCGGCGGTTGCTGGCTGACGAACCATTTCAAGGAAGGTAACACTAGATCCTGGCGGCTCTGGGTGATGGTGGACTGCAACCATTTGGCGGCGTCTTTTCGGTAAGGATAGTAGGCCATGTCGTTTTCACCGACGTGATAAAAGATGCCCGCCAGTTCGACAGGATACCCTTTGTCCTGGAGTTCCTTGATGGAGTCACGAATGAAGGCGATGAAGGCCTTGTAGAGATGCATATCCCTCGCGGATGTTCCTTCGGGCGTCCAGTCGTCCATCTGTGATCCGCTGTGAGTGAACTTGGCGATGGCGATGTTGCTGGTCACTTTCCTTTGTAACGTCTTGGCAAAACTCAGTTCCGGGCCGAAGGTATGATAAGGACCGGCTGGACCGAGTGGTTCCCAGCCGTCGGAGGTTTTAAATCCTCCGCCGAGACTGTATTTGAAGGCGATCTGGTCATTGTCAGTCGCCAGTGACTCATAGCCCTGCAGTGCTTTGAGTTCTTCAGTGAAGGCACGCTCGCCCTCCATGTTGCGATGTCCGGCAAGGATGAAGAGCTTCACCGGGCTGCCTGTGGCATAGGGCCAGACTTCTAGCGGGCGGGCGGTGGCGGGTTTGGCATCCATCGAGCGCAGATAAGCATCGGCATAGTTCACGCCGTGCTCTAATTGGCCGAGCGTGCCGTAGTGATAGTGCAACCCCTCATCGCCACCGATCTCGACGGCATCATGCGAGGTGGCGATGTATTCGGTAAGTGGATCGGAGTCCGCCACAGACTTTTGTCCGGTGCGAATGGCAAGCATGTTGTCACGATTGTCCATGCCCCAGATTGTCTTGGTGCAAAGCTCACCAAGGTAGAACTTGAGGTTCGGCGTCTGGAGGTCACGTCGCCAGCTCGCGATAAAGTTCTTCACATTCCGACCGTAGTTTCGCTTGAACTCGTCGTTAAACATATCGTTCTCGCCTTGGTGCCACATGAAGCCCTCGAGCCGGTAGGCGACCTTCTTCCGATCCAGTTCGGCGAGCGATGAACGCACATGTTCCAGTGCGAGCGGGTACAGTTTGAAGCCGCCAGGATTGTCTGGATTCCAGTCTTCACCCAGCGAAGTGCCTCCCGACGCGCACTTGATGATGGCGATGGGGGCTTTGATGTTTTGTGACACACGTTTGCCAAAGCTCAGCTCCGGCCCGAAGTAGTTGTCGGTCGGATGTAAGGGAATCCAGCCATCCGATGTCACCATGTCCTGCCGCCCAAGTTTATAGGAAAACAGGATGTTGTTCTGAGGTTTTTCCAGATCGGCAAAAGGTGGGAAGCGTTTGATGTCCACGACCTTCGAATCCGAGCCGACCATGTTCGACTGACCTGCAAAGATAAAGACACGCAGCGTCTTGGTGTCGGTGTCGGTGTCGGCACATCGGGCTTCAGCGGCCAGGAGGCAACTCAGTGGAAGCATCGCAATGGCCAGAATTGATTGGAGTTTCATTTGGCCGGGGTGATGCTGATCAGTTTGGGGGTTTCGGTAGATGACCGAATGGCCTGGATGGTATCGCGGACGGCTCTCGCTTTTTGCAGACTTAAAGTCTTCGGAAAATCGGGCTCGCCCTTTTCGAAACCGGCGGCAATTTTCTGCAGCTCGGGAATGGCCGACTTCGCCTGGCTGCCATAGCTGACGAGGATTTTCATCAACTCCGGAGTGCGATGCTCACTGGCCCAGGGATTCTGCGCAGTGGTGTAGTTCGCGCAAGCGAGGATGCCTTCCTCGATATGATGTCGAGCTAGTACTTTGAGCCCTTCGATGCGAATCTCGTCAGCGAACATTTCTCCGCTCGGTGCGGGGTGGTCGATTGCGTCGAGCACGGTGGGTAGCAAGGGCTCGATCTCCTCAAACGACAGCTTCTGATACACCGATCCCACGCTGCCGCGAGCACGGCCGTCTTCGTTCTTTAGCCCCGCTCGAACGGCCCTGGCGAGCTGCTTGCGATCGACGCCGTCCAGAGAGCGTCTGAGCATGCCGTCGCGGGTATCAAACAGCGCAAAACAAAGATATCGCTGCTGGATCCCACGCGGATCTTTTGCCGTGTCGACTTCGGCGAGCATGTCGAGGAGCTGTGGCACGGTGTTCATGGCAGCGCCCTGCCAAACTCGGTGCGAGGATCTTCGGCGAACGGCTTGCCGCCAACACCGAGGATCACATCACCCACCGCCAGCAAACCTGCCGCGGGCGACTTCGGTTCGACCTCGGTGATGTAAATCTGCCGAGCGTCCGTGGTCACCAGCTTATTGCTAAACATCCACCCCCGAGCGCCCGTGGCACCGAGATTCCAGTCGTGAGTCGCGCCTGGGGGGATTGCATCCGCATTGGTGAAATCCGGAATCTGCAAGGTCGAACGATCCGCCGCAGACAACGCATGCAGACGCGGCAGCAACAGGCTGCCGAGGAAGACGAGAACCATTATTTTCATCGTGGAAACGATCACGCGTGAGTCAGGACTGCGAGCTGGTTGAGTTTGTGTTTTCCGATGGTTTCGATGTTAGCAGAGTCTGCCCAAGTTCGCCCGCCTGACCGGGGTTGATCGAAAGGTCAGCAAGAGTTTCGGGACCGAACCGGAAGTCGTCAGGTGGTTTGGACACTTGAAATCGTCACCAATTCCCTACAACCCCAGCCGACAGCTATTGTTAGTGATCGCGAGCAGGCGTTGAAGCGAACCGGCGAGGTTGGTCTGGAGGAATGTGCCCAGTGGAAACACTTGCCGAACGTCGTCAACTGATCTCGCCTCCTTTGAATAACCATCTCAAATTTCTAGTGTGATGATACCATGAAACATTTTCTTTCCTCCGTGCTTTCCCTGTTTCTAATTCCGCTCGGCATGATTGCGGACACCGACGCAGCCCCACCCAATATTATCATCATCATGGCCGATGACCTGGGCTACGGGGACGTTGGTTGCAATGGTGCCACCAAAATCAAGACTCCCAATATCGATCTGCTCGCAAAGAAGGGCATGAGGTTCACGGATGCTCATGCACCGTCGTCCGTCTGCACACCCACGCGCTACGGCTTGCTCACCGGCCGCTACTGCTGGCGCACACGGCTGCAGAACGGAACACTTGGCACGAGCCATCCGCTGTTGATCGAACAGGGCCGGATCACGATCGCTTCTCTACTCAAGGGCGAGGGCTACCAAACCGCCGCAATCGGTAAATGGCATCTTGGCTACGGCACTGCCAAATCGGTGGATTGGAACAAGCCGCTCGCGCCTGGACCGCTCGAAGTCGGCTTCGATTACCACTTCGGCGTACCGCAAAACCACAACGACAGTTCGCGTGCCTTTGTAGAAAACCACGACATCGTCGGACGTAAGGCTGGCGAGGCGTTTCGGATCGTTTCGGGCAAGGCGTTTCCCGAGGGACTCGCTGAGCCGCGCGTCGACGATCAGGTGGATACGACGCTGACCGCAAAGGCACTGGACTTCATCGAGAAGAATTCCGACCGACCATTCTTCCTCTACTTCACGCCCTGCGCGCCCCACACGCACGTCACTCCCTCCGCAAAATATCGCGGCACGAGTCAAGCTGGAATTTACGGCGACTACATTCACGAACTCGATGCACATGTGGGTGAGATCATGGATCGTCTCGACCTACTCAAACTGAGCGATAAGACGCTGGTCGTTTTCACGAGCGACAATGGCGCTGGGTTGTCCGATTTCCGAGGTGGTGGCACTCCCGAGCTGAACCTGGCCAGCGACGCGGGCGGCGTGCTCGATCAATTTCGGACTGCGAAACGCGACGCTCGCGCGATGGGTCATCTGGCCAATGGTGACTGGCGTGGCGGCAAGGGCGAAGCCTACGAGGGCGGGCAACGTGAGCCATTCATCGCATGCTGGCCGGGCCGCATCACGGCAGGTTCCGAATCCTCAGAAATCATCTGCCTGACTGATCTGCTCGCTACGACCGCGAGCATTCTCGGAGTGAAACTTCCCGACAATGCGGGCGAGGACTCCTACAACATCCTACCCGCCCTGACCGGCGAGGCGCTCACAGCACCGATCCGGCCAGCGACGGTGCTGCAAGGCGGCAATGGGATTTTCTCGATCCGCTGCGGCGACTGGAAACTCGTAAAAAGCGACGGGTCGGAAAAGAATGCGACCGTCAAATCCAAGCATGACGAACTTTACAACCTTGCCACTGATCCGGCCGAAACGTTGGATCTCGCCGCCAGTCAACCGGAACGGGCAAAGACAATGAATGAACTGCTGGAGAAGTACATTAGCGAAGGCCGCTCCACGCCCGGCGCTACCCAGAACAACCACCTGGAAGTCCGACGCTATCCCTCGTCCCGCTCGGCGAAGAACTAGAACACTGGCCTGAACAAAAGTGCCATGGGGCATTCGTTGTGCATGGTTGGTCCGTTCGTCATGCCAGGATCTCGCTCACCACATGCGGTGGCTCGACTCCGGTGAGGTGTTGGTCGAGGCCTTGGTGGCGGTAGCTGAGGCGACGATCGTCGATACCCATGCAATGCAGAATCGTGGCATTGAGATCGTTCAAGTGAACTGGGTTCTCGACGATGTTGTAGCTGAAGTCATCCGTCTCGCCGTACGTCATCCCACGCCGAATGCCGCCGCCGGCCATCCACATGCAAAAGTTGCGGGGATGGTGATCACGGCCGTAGTTGTCATGCGTGAGCGTGCCTTGCGAGTACACGGTACGGCCGAACTCGCCTCCGAACACGACGAGCGTGTCGTCGAGTAGCCCCCGTTGCTTGAGATCCTTGAGGAGAGCCGCCGTCGGTTGATCGACGTCCATGCATTGACCCTTGATCAGGGTCGGTAGGTTGCCGTGCTGGTCCCAACCACGGTGCAGGACTTGAACACAACGGACACCCCGCTCGATCAATCGACGGGCCATGATGGCGCTCGACGCGAAAGAACCTTTCCGCTCGACATCGGGTCCGTACATTTCGAGTGTCTCTTTGGTCTCACCCGCGAGGTCGGTTAATTCCGGAACGCTCGTTTGCATGCGGAACGCCATCTCATACTGGGAGATTCGTGTCTGAGTTTCGGGGTCACCGAATCGCTCGTAGTTTTGATGATTGAGTTGATTGAGTGCGTCGAGCATCGCCCGGCGGTCACGGCTCGTCACCCCCGGCGGGTTTTCGATGTACAGCACCGGGTCACCGGCACTGCGCAGCGCGACGCCGTCATAACTGCTCGGCAAAAAGCCACTGCTCCACATCCGCGTGAACAGCGCCTGGGCCTGGCTGGCCGCTGGAAATGTCGGCGTGAACACCACGAATGCTGGCAAGTCGTTACTCTCGCTACCGAGTCCATAGCTGAGCCATGACCCGAGGCTCGGTTTGCCTGGAATCTCGCTGCCCGTCATCACGAACGTGCACGCGGGATCGTGATTGATGGCGTCGGTGCTCACGGTCTTGATCATCGTGATGTCGTCGGCGATCCCCTGCATGTGCGGGACGAGCTCGCTCATCATGATGCCGCTTTGGCCGCAGGCCTTGAATGCAAACTTACTCGGCGCGACGGGAAAACGTGACTGGCCACTCGTCATCGTCGTGATGCGTTGACCATTGCGCACCGAGTCCGGCAACTCTTGATCGAAGTAGTCTTTTAAACCCGGCTTGTAGTCGAACAAGTCGATCTGGGACGGCGCACCATTCATGTGCAAGTAAATCAACCGCTTAGCCCGCGGCGCGAAGTGGGGCAGCCCGGCCAGCGGTGGATGAACTCGAGTCGTTGTGGATGCGGAAGCGTGCGAGGGTAATAGCGTTGATAGCGCTAAGCCACCGACGCTCAGCCCGACGCCGGAAAAGAATTGCCGGCGCGTCGCGAGCATTTGTTGATGCAGTAGTGGATGCATGATGTTCAGTTCTTCGTCACGGTTTCATCAAGATTCAAAATCAAGTTCGCGACCAAGGTGTAGGCCGCCAACTCAGACACGTCCAAGGATTGATTCGCAACACTCTCGCCATAGCCCACCAACCGGGTCGCTGCGTCAACGTCGTCTTGATAGCGCTGCTGGTGCTTGCCCAGCACATCGACGACAACGGTCATTTCGCTGGCGGTGGGAACACGACCCGTCGCGACCAACCATGCCCAGCGGATTCGCGATTCGACATCTTCTCCACCGTCACAAAGAATCCGCGACGCGAACTCACGAGCCGCTTCAAGGTACTGGACATCATTGAGTAACTGCAACGCTTGCATCGGCGTGTTGCTACGTTCGCGTCGTGAGCAACTCAATTCGCGATTCGGAGCATCGAACGTCGACATGAACGGTGGCGGCGCGGTTCGCTTCAAAAACGTATACAGACTGCGTCGATACAACGCGTCGCCCTTTTCCTGCACATAAGTTTTCGTATTGCTGCCGCCGAAAGCGACCGGCTCCCAAATGTTCGGCGGTTGATAGGGTTTCACCGCCGGTCCACCGACGGTCGGAACGAGCAACCCGCTCATGAAGAGTGCTTGGTCACGCAGCACTTCGGCATCTAAACGCAATCTCGGCGCACGAGCGAGCAACCGGTTCTCGGGATCGATCTGAAGTGCCTCAGGCGTGACGACGGACGATTGGCGATACGCATGACTCGTGAGCATCAATTTCAAGAGCTGACGCACGTCCCAATCGCTGTCGACAAACTCAACGGCCAACCAGTCGAGTAATTCAGGATGACTCGGCGGATCACCTTGCGATCCAAAATCCGCGCTCGTGCGAACGATGCCGGTGCCAAACAGTTGCTGCCAAAATCGATTCACGGTCACACGTGCCGTGAGCGGGTGATCGCCACTCACTAACCAGTTCGCAAAGTCGAGTCGATTGACGAGTGCTTCGCTTTCCTTGATCGGCAACTTCGGCAAAAATGCGGGGACGGCTCGCGTGACCTGTTCGCCCGGTTTGTCATAGGCACCCCTGAGCATCACAAAGCTTTCGCGAGGCTTTGGCAAATCCGCCATCACAAACGTGATTGGCACCTGGTTCTCTAGCTCGGCCCGTTTCGCTTGGATTTCGACTTTCTTAGCCTTCAATTCCGCGACGAGTTCGACGCCGCCGGCGTATTCGTTTCGCACCCAGAAGTCGAAGAGTCTCTTGGCGTCTTCATCGCTCCACTCATCGGCCTTCTTTTGCTGGACGAGCGACCGCAAGCTTTCGGGAAGTCGCTCGACAAGCTTGCCGCCGTTGCTGGACTTCCAAACTTGCCACGACCATGCCGGGTCGTTGGCCCGATCCGAGCTGGATTGAATGCCCAAATGGTCCCAAGTCACCGTTCCCCCAAATTGAGTGAACGCATAGCCGCGAACTTTGTTGCCCGCCGCGAGTCCCATCTTGGCCGCATCGATACTGAGTCGCACCCATTGGCCGGAGACGGGTAGATCGCCCATCAAGACTTTCTCGGGCGAGTTCGCTTGGCCGAACGGGATCTTCGCTTCGTCACCCCACACGGCCCGGTGCTTCCAGCCGTCGGTGTGGAATTGGATCATGATCGCCTCGGGCATGTCGGCGGGATGCAGCCAACAATGGACGAACACGATTCCATCCGCGGGAACGATGAACTCGGCCGCACCGCTGTTGTAATGGTCCTGGGCCAATCCGGTCGC
>JBBSJZ010000227.1:0-8940 GCA_038256795.1 Pirellulales bacterium
CGAAGGAAACGACGGATGGTAAGTCGGTTGCCACAGGCAATCAATCTTGGACGCTGTTTCTCAACACGGCCAATTTCAAAGGTCCGGTTGCATTCTTTGCGCCGTACTTTTGGTCGCAGGTATTGACGGAGAAACCAGAGCTCGCTGGCAAGCTATTGGATGCTTCCCCGACCAATCCGAATCGTGCGTTGCAAATGGAAACGCAGTATGTACCGGCGAAGATTGCCACAGCGGCTGACGGAACGAAATACGCCCGCGTGGCGAAGGTGTCCTATCCTCGCAGTGACGATGGAACCACTCGCGTCGTTCACCAAATCCGATCCTACAAGCGATCCGCGCTATGGGACTCCGTCGAAGCGTGGTTCGGCGGTGGCGAAGCGTCAGACGGTCAAGTGGATAGCGACGCGGGCTACGTTCATACCTTCACCGGTGGCGGCGGAGCGACATGGAAGATTTACGACGCCCAGTCGCCGAAGGAAGAACAGACTGCCGTCGATTGGGCTTCCATTGCGAAACCAATGGCGATTGAGGGCGAGACTTTCGGCTACGACTGGACCGGCGAGGTTGCCTCCGAAGCCTCGTTGGTGAGTCTGCCACGGTTCTTTCGGTTGACCGAGACTCAAGACGGCAGCCCACGTTGGCAACCGATGAGTGAATCGGAAGTACCAGCGGAAACGGGTTTGCTTGCAGCCGAGTTCCAGCCCTACGAGCGATCGGAAGTCGCAGCTTACGAGACCCCCAGTGATTCGCAGTCCTGTTGGAAAACGCCGGGCCCGGTGGCTGGGCCGTTCACGGTGTATCCCGGCGACGGCAGTGAGGTGACGTACTATTGGTATCGATTCGCTGATCAACCCGCGATGCTCAATGCGGACCTAAGTGACGAGGAGCGTGAAGCGGTTCAGCAGCGAGTGGAAAAGCTGCATCGTGGCTGGACGCACGACCGCGAGTATCTACCGCCGCCTAAGTTCGGCAAACTGGCCGAGATTGATTCGTCGCTGATCGTCACTCCGCCCCAGGGATTCGAGATCGGCTACGTGCCGATTGTGACTCGGCAAGGCTTGGCGAAATAGGTTAGTTCCGCGGGCGACTTCTACCATTGGCGATCGACGTTTCCAACAACTCTCGCAACTCCTGGACGACTTGTGGTCGCTCGAGCGCGAGGTTGGTGGTCTCGCCAGGATCGGCGTCGAGGTCATAGAGTTGCCCTGGCGCATCGGGCGCATTGTCGGGAAGTTGATATTCCTGGAGCATTTTGTGATCCGCGTAGTTGTTTCCTCCAGAGCCTTGATGGGCGAGGTATTTCCAATGGCCGCGACGGATGGCCAACCATTTTGCCCCGGCGAATCCTTGTTGCAGCAGGTAAGGCCGAATCGGTTCACTGCGTTGATTGCCCCGCAACACTGACAGCATGCTGTAGCTGTCTTCGGCCGCGTCGTGGGGAATCGGTGCGTCGACAACTTCGGCGAACGTCGCGAACACGTCCGTCAAGGACGTCAATTCAGCCGACATCGAGTTCTCGGGAATCTGAGCCGGCCAGCGAACGATCAACGGCACGCGATGGCCGCCTTCCCAATTGTCTCGTTTCACACCTCGCCACGGCCGCGCGCCATCGTGATTGTGATCATGGCGCATGTGGTAGATCGTCGGTACTTCAGGCCCGTTGTCACTGCTGAACATGACGAGGGTGTTGTCGGCGATGCCGAGTGCGTCGAGAGTCTTCATCAATTCGCCGACAACATAGTCCAACTCAAAAATGAAATCCCCGTGAGGGCCGGATTCCGTGATGCCTTTGAATTCATCGGCTGGAAACGAAGGCAAGTGAACGGCTTGAGTGGAATGCAAGAGAAAGAATGGTTGATCAGGCTTCGCTTGCACGTGCTCTCGCAAAAATGCTTGGCTCTTCTCGAGGAATTTCAAATCGACTTCTTCGAGATTGAAATCGTGTGCAACGAAGCCACGTCGATTGTCGTTCGCGTAAGGATGTTTGGGCAGAGTGCTGGTGTCGAGCTCACCCGTCGGCGGAACGGGAATGCGGTCGCCGTCGATGTAGGCGTACAACCAATCGGTGGTTGGACAACACGCAGTGCCGAAAAAGTGATCAAAGCCATGATCGAGCGGCCCGCCTTCGATGCGCCGTGAGTAGTCGATTCGTTTGACTCCGTCGGGGCTGCCATCATGAATCGGTCGGCCGGCTTGGTCGCGAAACGTCAACCCAATGTGCCATTTGCCGAAACATGCGGTGCTATATCCTTGCGTCTTCAGCAATTCGGGAAGGGTTAACCGATCCTCGCTGATTAAGGACGGCCCGCCGGCGCCGCTAAAAACGCGACCCCCGTTCGGAACGCGAAACGCCATCTGTCCGGTCAGCAAACTGTACCGCGTCGGCGTGCAAACCGTGCATGGGCTGTGAGCATCGGTGAACCGCATGCCTTGCCGGGCGAGCCGATCGAGGTTCGGTGTGGGAATCTTTGAATTGGAGTTGTAACAAGCGACGTCTCCGAAACCCAAATCATCGGCAAGAATGAAGACGATGTTTGGTCCGTTACTCGAATCGGCCGTGAGCTCAGAAATCTGAAGCATGGCCAACAAGATCACAGCAAGCATCGCCGTAGCGAGCCTCGCTATGTCGCATCTCAATCGCCATGAATTTTGGGGTCGGTGTCCAGATGATGCGACAAGTCGTTTGGAAGGGGAATAGAACTGGATCATCACAAACTCTTTCTGCGAACGCTGGGACGTCGGTTGACCGGCCGTCCGCCCGATTGGCATGGATTCGACAACGGTGTTTAGCTAGTGTAACGGTACCGGTGCAGCCGTTCAGCCGCAAACTTTCAAACGCCAGTTCATGAAAATCGCACTTGCCTTTTCGGGCGGAGGAGTCCGTGCCACCGTCTTTCATCTCGGTGTTCTCGCAAGATTGGCTCGCGAAGACCTGCTGGGCCAAGTGAAAGTGATTTCCAGTGTTTCCGGTGGTAGCTTGGCGGCCGGGCTGGTGTTCGCTTCGACCGGGTTTCGTTGGCCGGGCAGTGCCGAGTACTTGCATGATGTCGTACCCAGAATCCATTCGCTGCTGACGTCGCGGAATTTGCAGTGGAGTTTTGCACTGCGGTCACTCATGTTCCCATGGCGGTTAGCGTCCGGCCGTGCGAGCGTGCTTGGTGACGCGATTGAGCGCCAATGGCAGATCACTGGTAACCTCTCCGATTTGCCGATCTCGCCCCTCTGGATGATCAACGCGACGTGCTATCAAACCGGCAAAAACTGGCGGTTTCAGCGCGACTTGATGGGCGACTACCAGACCCAGTACGTCGTCAGTCCCGATTTTCGTTTATCGCACGCGCTCGCCGCATCGGCGGCAGTACCGGGATTGATTGGACCGCTCATTGTCAACGCCCATCGGTACGCATGGAGTGAGTTTTGCGACGATGATTGGAAATCGATTCCACCGAAGTACAAGCGATTGCATCTTTGGGACGGTGGCGTGTACGACAACCTCGGTGTCGAATCGCTGTTCAAGCCGAGCGAGGGGCTGCGTGATGGCACCGACTTTCTCATCGTCTGTGACGCGTCTCGGCCGCTGGGGAGCGACACGCGGCGGCGGCGATGGCGACCTGGGTATCTCGATGCGTCGATGCGACTTGTCGATGTCGCGACGGACCAGGTTCGCAGTTTACGGACTCGCATGTTGATGGACTTCTTCAAACAGACCCCGGGCAGTGGTGCATACCTGCGATTGGGACTGAGGACGAAACGGCTTTACGATCGCCGTCCCGCCAAGGGCCAACCGGCGCTCACGGACGACGAAGTCCGACAAGCATCGGGCATCGAAACGACACTGCGCCGATTGACGCACCGCGAATTCAGCTTGCTGTTTCGGCACGGCTACGAGGTCGCCGACGCGACTTTATCCACCCACTGCGACGCCGCACTCCAACGAGCACCGCGCAGTCATGTCCAGTTCAAAGCGGCGTAGCGCTCGGATCGGAATGGGCAGCTTGCGACTGCCGAGATCACTGAGCGGCGAAAATTTTGGCGAGCCGCTGTCGTTCTTGTTCGATGAATCGAGCGTACTCGTCCGTCGGCACCAATGCGTCCGCTTCGTCTGGCCCAATCTGTTCAAGGCCAGTTTCTGGTAGGGGTTGCAATTCAGTCGCGACCGTCTCTGGGAACTTGAGGTGGCCGGCTTTCGCTCCAGCATCCAAGTACGTCTTAGCGACGCGAAGGTGTCGTGACGATTGCTCCAAGTCGTAACGGAATTGCGCTCGATTCGCTTGTTGCCTGCCCTGGAGAATTTCCTTGGACGTAGTCTGGGTCGACGCTTTCTTGGCTTCGCCGGCATATTCGTTCGCATAGTTCTTGTTTGATCGCTTCGCTCGCATGACATGCGATTTGGCGATGCATACTTCGGCGAGCGTGATGAGCTGCTGTGTCTCCTCGTCGGAGCGCGCCCATTCACCCTTGCGAATTTGCTCGCTGACCTCGGAGAGAAGTTCGCCAGTTTGAACAATCCCTGCCTTGCCATCGGTCATCGCGGCAGACGCGGCAAGCTTCAACCACGCCCCGCTCTTATCGAGCTCATTGGCTAACTCAACGGTCTCTTGTTCACTGACGAGTTCACGGGCTCGCTCCAAGTGATCGAGCGCCTCATAGCACAACGGCCAAAACGTTGTTTTGGCGACGACGACCCAACCTCGTGCATTCTCCGGCCGATCATCACGAAGAATTAATCTGCCAAGTTTGTCTTTCGCCGCGTTCGGCTCGTCAGAAGCGATCGACGCATTAACGGTCGCTGCAACATCTGGGATGACCGCCGTTCCTTCGTCAGCAAAGGCAGCGACGAGATTGCAAAGGCACGAGGCCACCAGCAGCGGCAAGAGGCGATAAGACGTGGAGAAAAAACGCAACATTTGATTTCCCAACAAGCAAGAGGGTGTGACGAGACCCCTCATTATACAGCAATGGCGACTCATGTGCGTTAAATAACTCTTCCGCATTGTGCTTTTGTTGTCGCGGCGTTGGATTGAAAGCGGTGCGAGAGGGTGTGATCAATGTGGTGGCCGTGCCGCGTGCAGCGAGAACGCAGACACTAGCACCGTTGACGAATCAAGGCAGTCTCGGTCGGATGGTAGACTCCGTACCTCTTTCATTCATCTGTGTTCGATTCGTTTGACCTCCAGCCAATCACCTTGGGAACCATTGCGGCATCCGATCTATCGCGCTTTTTGGATCGCGTCGCTCGCCTCGAACTTGGGGACGTGGGTCCACGAAGTCGGTGCCGGTTGGCTTATGACGAGCCTGGATGCGTCGCCAGAGATGGTGTCGGCGGTACGGACTTCGATGGCGATGCCGGTATTATTCCTGGCAATTCCCGCCGGGGTTCTCGCGGACCGCGTCGATCGTCGACGCTTGTTGTTGGTGACCCAGTTCGTATTGCTCTCGACAGCCATTGTCTTGGCCGTGCTCACACTCGCGGACAGCATCAACGCCTGGGGATTACTGGCCCTGACCTTCGTCATCGGACTTGGGATGGTGGTCCATGTACCGACGTGGCAAGCCTCGATCCCTGAATTGGTCCCGCGTGAGCAATTGCCGAGCGCCGTCGCGCTGGGCAGCATCAGCTTCAATTTGGCCCGCTCAGCGGGACCGGCGGTCGGTGGATTGATGATTGCCACCGCAGGCGTCTGGAGCGCCTTTGCTCTCAATGCCGCTTCCTTCGCGGGCGTGATCGCGGTGCTGGTGTTCTGGAAACGCGAAACGACCGAGTCGGCGCACGGGCTTTCATTTCGCCACTCGTTGATACAAGGGGTCCGCTATGTCGTGAACGACCGACCGCTGCGACACGTGATGATCGGCGTCGTGCTGTTTGTATTGCCAGGAAGTGCGCTGTGGTCGCTGCTACCACTCGTCGCGCGAGAACACCTGGGCTGGGAAGCGAGCGGATTCGGGTTGCTCGTTACCTCGCTGGGGATCGGCGCCGTATTCGCTGCGAGTCTCATGCCGCGACTAATCCGGCGTGTGGGTCGTGACTGGGCCATCTCGCTGGCGATGCTCATGTACGCTGCGGGTCTGATGATGCTGAGCCACACGCGAAGTGGCGTTGTTGCCGTCGCATCGATGTTGGTGATGGGTGTCGGTTGGATGATCACGCTCACGACCCTCAACACCACCGCTCAAGTATCGTTGCCCAGACGGCTTCGAGCTCGCGGCATGGGATGCTATTTGAGTGCGATGGCATTATCGATGTCGATGGGCTCGCTGCTCTGGGGTCGACTCGCCGGATTGGCGAGCATCGAGATTTCGCTGCTCACCGCCGCCGCCGTGCTGGTGGGCACGGCGGGGCTGCGGTTTCGATTTCGGCTCGAATCGACACGTTGACCTACTATGCGAAGGTGTAGCCCTCTTCGCCGTGATCGGTAATGTCCAAGCCACGTTGCTCTTGCTCAGCTGGAACTCGCAATCCGATCGCCACATCGAGAATCTTCAAGAGGATGAAGCTACCAAGGCCAGCGTAGAGATAGGTAACGACCACAGCGGCCGCTTGTCCGATCAACAGATTGGCATTGCCCGCTTCGATCAGTCCGAGTTTCTCGCCGCCGGCGATATCCCAACAGGCGCGAGTTGCGAAGACCCCGGTGAGCAAGGCTCCGAGCGTACCGCCAATTCCGTGAACACCGAAGGCATCCAAGGCATCGTCATAACCGAGTTTGTGCTTTAGCTTGGAGCAACCGTAGTAGCACACGACCCCGGCGCACGCGCCCATGAGCAAGGCCGGCATGGGCTGGACGAATCCGGCGGCGGGAGTGATGCAAACCAATCCCGCGACGGCACCACTGCTCGCACCGAGCACGGTCGGCTTGCCGTTGAGCAACCACTCGGTCAGCGCCCAAGCGACCGCGCCAGCGGCGGCGGAGAAGTGCGTCACCGCAAATGCGCTGCTCGTGAGATCATCCGAGAGCAACTCACTCCCGGCATTGAATCCGAACCAACCCACCCATAGCATCGATGCACCGAGTGCCGTGTAGGTCAAATTATGGGGCTGGTGGGGTTCTCTCGGAAAACCCAGACGCGGCCCGATCATGATCGCCGCGACGAGTGCCGAAACACCACTGCTAATGTGGACCACCGTGCCGCCTGCGAAATCGAGCGCGCCACCCATGATGGCGCCGTCGACTCCGAACGCCAGCATCCCACCATCCCAAACGCAGTGACAGAGCGGGCAATAAATCAGCAAACCCCAGAGGATCGAAAACACCACCATGGCGGAGAACTTCATTCGCTCTGCAAACGCACCACAGATCAATGCGGGCGTGATGATGAAGAACATGCCCTGGAAAAGCATGTGGGTCATCATCGGAATAGGAATCGCGTCGCTAAACATGGGCGTCATCGGCTTACCGGCGGCATCGTCCCAGTAACGCTGCACGCCGTCCATGAACAGGTACTCGAAATTGCCGACATACATGCCGCTGCCACCGAACGCGAGCGAGTAACCGACGATCGCCCAGAGCACCGTCATCAAGCCCATCAAAAAGACGCACTGCATCATCACGCTGAGCACGTTCTTGCGACGAACCAAACCGCCATAGAACATGGCCAATCCCGGTGCGGTCATGAACAAGACGAGTGCACAGCACACGAGCATCCACGCGTTGTCACCGGCCATCCGAGCGACGGCGATATCGGCGGCATAGTCCGGCACTTCCTCGGAGGCTGCGGTTGAAACCGCGACCGGTGCGGCAAGCTCCTGGGGAGGCGGCGACAACTCTTCGGCACTCGACGAAGGAGTGGTGGAGGGCGTGTCTTGGGCAGAGGAAGGCAACGTCGCCCACAAACAAGCGGTCAGCGATAGCATCGCCAAGAAAGCATAGACTCGGATCACGGAACCCACCTCGACGGGAAAACGGGAAGCAAACTTGGGCTGCCGGCGCAGCCCACACCGCTGGACAAACCGCGTTAATCGAGTGGTTTCCGCCTCCGTCTCGAGATTCCGCTGTCGCCGCACAGTCTCAGGTACCGCGATAACATAAATCCGGAGCATCGGTCCGGGTAGCTGGCTTCACAAAGCCTTGGGAGCGTGCGGATTGCCCTGGGCTGTCAACAGGTTGGGCTTGTGAGGGATTATGGCTTGCGAGGTTTTCATCCCGAGGGAGTCTGTGACCCATGCGGGGTCGAAAACGATTACGTTTTGAATCTGTTTTCGGGCGTGCGCTGCGCGACTCCCGGCTAATGGCTTGAACCGCTTCGCTGTGAAAAAGCGGAAGAACATCGCGACCTGCAAAAACCTCATTTCAGCGGCTAAAACGATGCAGGTACTTTTTGAGCCTTAATTTCTTGCGGGTGCTGTCGCTTGTCATGTAGCGAATGCTGCCAAACACCGGGCGTTTCGGCCCCCAAGCTCGGTCGTATCGCCCGAGAACCCAGAAGATCCCGGAGTAGGAATTCGGATCGCGACCGTCGAGTCCGTATTTGTTGTTGAGTTCGATCATCACCGCGAGCGCGTCTTGCGGCGTTTTCGTCCAGTGCAAGATCTTCTTGCCCCAGAGCATCCGCAGATAATTGTGCATCACTCCCGTCTGCACAATTTCACGCTGGGCCGCATTCCAGATTTCATCGTGCGTGTCCGCATTTTCAAATTGCTGGAGCGTGTACAGCGCGGGCCGCTCGTCGCTCATGTGCTCATTGAGCGAGTCTTGCGCCCATCCGGGCAACGACTCGAACTTGTCGTACGTGTCCGGATGGCGAAACGACATATTGAACCCCATCTCGCGCCACGTCAGCACTTGATCCAAGAGCGCCTCCGCAGACTCGCTCACGTTCCAAAAGCCGGAATTTTTTCCGTTCGGTTTCGCGGCCATGTTCGGCGACCAATCCTCGTGCTCAAAAATCCGCGACACGATTTCATGGGCACTGATATGCCCGAAGTGCAAATAGGGACTCAGA
>JBBSJZ010000228.1:0-8906 GCA_038256795.1 Pirellulales bacterium
AGCGAAGCAAATTCGCTGCCGTGGGCCAAACTATTTCGCGCGTCGCGGCCTCTTTTTTGCATTTCTGGACCCACTGGGCGAGTTCCTTTTCATACTGTGCGTTCAGATACATAGTGGCTTTCTCTTTCTGGCCCAGGTGCCACAAACACATCGCGATGATGGCGCCGACCGATGGATCTCCGATCCGCTTATTACCGCCAAGCGTGTTCAGGCACTCTTGGTACTGACCGTCTGCGAACAAGGCCCAGGCAAGATCCTGTTTGGCCATGCCGCCCTTCGGACTGAGATCCAGAGCGCGTTGGGCAAAACGCAAGGCAAGCTCTGCATCGCGAATGAAGACATCGCCGGCCACCAGTTCACCGATCATCATACTTAGGTGATTCGGTTCGGCATTCGTGCCAAGTTCATCAAACTTTCGTAGCAGGTCCTTGGCCATCCGCAACTTTGTCTCACGATGCAGTCGACGATCGGACTGAAATAACATCTTTCCCTCTTCGAAGGCGATTAGGTAAAAGCCACTTATGTCACCACTGGTGAGCTTGATTGATTTGAGCCTAGTTTGCCAGGCATTCAGAACTTGATCGGCTTCCGCTCTCAAACGCTCGGATGTCAGCTCAAGAACCTTTGACAGTTCTCTCTTCTCTAAGAGCTTTAGCGAGGCATCCGACTCCATCAATTCCAGTGACTCCTGGATCAACGTTACAGGCCAGTGCAAGCTGGAAAATGCGTTTACGCAGTTGTTCATATATCGCATGTCGGCATACACGAACGTATCACGATCGAGTTCACCTTGTTTGAATACGAATTGATTCAAATCCAATTGCTCGAGCGACCTGATTGCCTCCCTGTAGTCGCCAGATTCGATGAGCAACTCCACGTGTGTTAAGATCGCGAAATTCCCAATATTTCGCAGTTCTTCACTATCGACTCTGCCGACATGCACTTTGACAACTTGAACCTTCGTCCTCAGTTGCCGTGCCACCTCTAACGCGGCTGGTCGCTTTCCCTCCTTGAAGAAATTTTCAGCACTAACCTTTGTCGCGTAGTAATATGACCGAATATAGACAACTACTGACGGAAAGAGATCAACCAGTTTCTCTGAAATCTCTCGGTGCTGGTCGAGGATTTCAGCAGCCTCACCGGCGCTGCCAATTAGGGACGAAGTGGCATGCAGGTTTCCCAACAAGGTGTTGTACACAGAAAGCGCTGACTGGTCCGTGGGGAAGTCCTGAACCAATTGCGCGGCCAATGCCACTCCCTTTCTTTCGTATTCAATAGCTAGCGTCGCTTCGCTGGCCCGGTCTGCAAGTATTCCCAAGGACAGGTGGACTCCTGCAAGTTTTCCGCGGCAAGTCTTATCTTTGGGTCTCTCCAGGAGCAATTTTTCCAGTTGCCCTTTGGATTCCAGGAAGACTGCTTTGGCCTCCTCGTTCCGATCGCCGAACCACATGCGCTGCAGGCCTTGACGCTCCAGCGTCTTTGCCATTCCGACCCGGTAATTCCAGGAATCCGGATCAGCACTCAACAGTTCCTGTGACAATCGCAACGCTGTTTGAATGGCGGTCTCGGATGCATCTCTGCGATCGGCCTTCTGCAAAGCGGAGCACAGTGTCGCGGAAGTGTCCGCTAGATCGGTTTTCTGCTTATCCTTGAGTTTTGCTTCTGTGACGAGGCTCTGCAGTAGTACAGCCGCCTGATCGCATTGAGTGGCCGCATCTTCGGTTTGTCCTTGGCTGGACAGTAGGATACCCAGAGAATTTGTTGCTTTGAGCTCGAGGATGGCGAAATCGTGCAGGGCCGGATTCTCTTTGGCTTTTCGATGACACTCGTCGATCAAGTCCTTCAATCCAGCTTCAGCTTCTTTGCTCTTACCCAGTTTCATCTGCATCGCGCAGACCCGTTCCTTGGCACGCATGCGCTCAATATCAAACATCGGATCATTCGAGACCCGATTGCCCGTCGACTCATAAAAAGCCATCGCCTTTTCCAGGAACTCTCGCTGCAACTCAGTGGCATCGCCTTTCTCGGAAAGCCATTTCTCGGCGATTTGCGTATACATGTCATCCACGACGCCCCGCGCAAGTTCATAGTTTGCCGATGACTGCTGTTCCGCCTCGTGAGCTCGAATCGCTTGCCGGGCACTGACGATGGCTCCTGTCACGGAGGCCAGGAGGATCAATCCAGCCGCGGTCAGGAAGACGCGATGATGACGGATGTATTTGCGGGTTCGGTAGGTCACGGATGGCGGGCAAGCCTGAACCGGTTCATCATCCAAGTATCGCTTTAGGTCAGCGGCCAGTGCGCTTGCGGATTCGTATCGTCGCGTGCGATCCTTCTCGAGTGACTTCATCACGATCCAGTCCAACTCGCCCTTGAGTTCGTCACTGACTCGCCGCTGGTCGACGCGTCGACGATCGGCCATCGTGGTTCGGGCTAGTGCGTTGAGCGTGGTCACCCGGGCGCTGGGACGCGGTGGCTCCTGCTCACGAATGATTCGCCTCAGGTCATCAAAGCTCGCCTTCGACATCGTCTCCTTGTCGAACGGCGTCGTTCCGGTGAGCAGTTCGTAAAGCATCACGCCGAGCGAATACACGTCGCTTCGCGTATCGACATCGATGCCGCTCATTTGGGCCTGTTCGGGGCTCATGTACAGCGGCGTGCCGAGCATTTGCTGGTATCCGGTGAACAGCGTGCGGTCGGTCAGTTGCTGATTGACCGCTTTGGCGATTCCGAAATCGATAACCTTGGCAACCGCTTTGTCGTCGTGCATCGTGACCAGCACATTGGACGGCTTCAAGTCGCGGTGGATGATGCCTTTTTGATGCGCGTGCTGGACCGCTCGACAAATATCAATGAACAGTTCCAACCGCTCGTCGGTGGTCATCCGGGCTTCGTCACAGTAGTCGGTGACCGGAACACCGCGAACGAGTTCCATCACGAAGTAGGGGCGTCCGGCGTCCGTCGTGCCGCCATCGATCACGCGTGAAATGTTGGGATGATCCATCATCGCCAGCGCCTGACGCTCGGCTTCAAAACGGGAGATGACCTCTGTCGAGTCCATGCCCGCCTTGAGGATTTTCACCGCGACCATGCGGCGCACCGGTGCGGTTTGTTCGGCCATGTAGACCGTCCCAAATCCGCCTTGGCCAATTTGCTCGAGCAACTTGTAGTGACCAATCTGGCGAGGCTCGGCAAAATCACGATCGCCAGTCGCCAAGGTCTTATTGACCGGCTCCGGCCGTGCGACGGTGACGGCCGGACCAAACACCTCGACGATGTCATCCAGAGAGCTTGCGATTTGGTCTTTCTCGGCAGCCGCGATCAAGCGGTCGACGTCTCGACGCAGTTTGTCGTCCTCACGGCAAACGTCCTGCAAATAGGCCTCTCGCTGGACGCGATCTTCCAATCGAATCGCTGCTGTGAAGATCGCCTTCACCGAAAGTTTCGGAACGGAGCCGTGGTTCATGGGATGCGTTTTCAAACGTAGGATAGCGTCGACTTGGGACGAAACATGCCGGCAAATATTATTCAGTAAAACACAAACTGGCTTGCTGCTCCCCCGACTTTGCGTGCGAGAAGAGCTGGGAATGAAGGGGGCGAGGTGCGCCTGGTTCATTCGGTGATGCTGATTCATTACTACACATTAAACACTGTCTCAGCAGGGCACCCACGTCGAAACGCAGCGAGGCGACAAACGAGAAGATCAATCTGGCTCCCCTCGCCCAGCCGCGGGGCGAGGGGAGCCTATCTGTCCGGCATTCTTTTGCGATTCAAGTCCGTCGTTGCATCTCAACGTTGCTGAGCGAGGATCGCGAGCAGCCCATCGTCAATTGACTCAAAGCTGCCACTGGATGCAAATATGTCGTCGACATCACTTGCACTCGATACTCTTGTGAATTGTGTCGGATCCAAGTTCGATCGCTGGCCTCGACTATCTGTGAAGTTCGCAGACAAAGCGAGTTTCGCTGGCTGTTGCGACTCGAACGACATTGATACTACCTGGGACTGATTGCCTAGCCCTTGATCCTTGCTCAAAGCTGGCAACAGTGCTGACACGGGCGAACGCTGTGCGACAACTTCGAGTTTGGCGGGCGGTGGCGGATCCGCAATCCCTTGCGGGTTGCTATTGCCACTGGCCAGAGCAAACGTGATCCCAGCCGCTTGGCTTCCGGAAACGCGGCTACGAGCACCTGCGTACTCGTAAACGCTGTCGGTCCCGTTGTCCACGATCCAGATGCTTTGGCTTCCGTTGGCTGGATCAATGGTCAAGCCCGTCGGAGTTTGACTGCCCGAATCGATCGTCCAGCTTCCCACTAGCAAACCGCTCAGCGTGTACTTGAACACCTTGTCGGTCGTGCTGTCATTGACGACCCACAGGTGAGTGCCATCCGTGACAATGCCTTTCGGATTCGTGTTGCCTGAGTTCAGTGAAAAACTGCTGGCTGCCGTTTGACTTCCTGAGAGGCGACCGGCGGCATTGGCGTAGCGATACACTTTGTCGGATTGGGTGTCGACAATCCACACGTCGGTTCCATTGGTCGCCAGACCCTCGACTTGAGCCTTGGAACTGAGTGTGCCTGCGGTCCAGGATCCCTGCGTCGCACCAGCGGCGTCGTACACGTAGACCTTTCGGTTTTTATCGGCAACCCAGATCGTCGTGCCGGCCGCCGTGCTTGCGGCACCCCGTGGTGCAGAGTTGCCGCTGTTGATTGCGTAGTTCTCAATCGAGGTGCCATCGGCGGCGTACTCGTACGTCTTATTGGTCGACGCGTCGTTGACGACATAGAACTTCGTCGATGCATCACTGATCGTGATGATGGCCGAGTCGTAGGACACGGCCCCATCGGCATCCGTGACTTGAACGCTTATCGTAAAGACGCCTGCGATGGCGGAACTAAACGTGGTGCTGACGCCGGAGGCATCCGTGTACTGGCCGTTGCCGCTGAAGTCCCAAGTGTAGCTGACGATGTCGTTGCCTGGGTCAGACGAACTCGCGGCCGACAGATTCACGACTGCGCCTTTGGACGCGTTTTGGTCGGCGCCGGCGCTAGCGGTCGGAGTGATGTTGTTGACCGCGACCGTGGTGGTCGTCGTGGCGGTCGCTCCCCGGTTGTCGGTCACTCTCAGTCCAATCACGCGATTGCCACTTTGAGTCGTGGCGAAATTCACCGTCATGCCGCTGGCGTCATCGTATTGGCCGTCACCGTCAAAATCCCACGCGTAGTCAGTGATGCTTCCGTCACTGTCGCCGGACCCTGCGGCACTCAGCGTCACCGAACCACCTTCGTTCATCGCATACGGACCACCGGCGATAGCGACGGGCGGAGTATTCGGGCCAGCCGGAATCGCAGTGATGCGAACGTTGTCGACGTTGGCGTCTTCATCCGAGGCACTGACGCTGGACCGGAAGCGGATCTTCAAATTTGACGACGAGTAAGCGGTGAGATCGACGGTTTCGTTATGCCAGACGTTCTCGCTATCGACGTTTCCATTCAAGCGGCGAACATCTTGAACCCAGCTCGATCCGCCGTTCGTCGAGATATCGAGCGACAAATACTCGCCCGCATCAAAACCACTTTCAATCAACCAATCAAATGTCAGCGTCGACGTCTGCATACCGGACAAATCGATTGCCGAACCAATCGTCAGCGTGGCATTGGTTGCCGAACCGTCAACTTCGGCAGCCCACGAACCGTTGGTCGCTCGCTGCGACGATCGGAACCAGTCGTTCTGACTATCTTCGACCCACAGTAAGTTCCATTCGCCGACTTCGAAGCTGTCGTTGAACAGCACCAGCGGCTGATCATTGTCCGTATTCGTCACGCTGACATCATTGGCATCGAAGCCATCGTATGCTGGGTCAGCACTGGTGGCGGGTCCGAGCACAATCGAGTAACTCTTGTCGCCGTCGATCGCCGTATCGTTAACGCCAGTGACAATGACCGTTTGAGGAACATTCCAATTGGCTGGCGTAAACGTCAACGAGCTTGTGGAAACAACGCCTTCATTGGAATCACTAGATGATACAGGAATGGTGACATCAGCGGTCGGTGGAATATCTAGGACAACATTGAAGCTGGTGGACGTGCTTTCTTCAGATGTTACGAGGCCAACCGTAGGACTCACCGTAACTCCAGCGGCCAGATTCAACTTCAAGAGATACCCATATCCGTCTCCATTACTACCGTCGAACACATCGCCTGTCGGCAACTTAATCGGCCCGCCGCTACCAAAAGCACCGGCCACGATCACATTGCCGCGAGCATCCACATCCATTGCCGCAATGTTCCCTGAAGCACGAGCAATCTGAACCAGGTCGAGGAATTGATGGTCGGAATCCAGTCGCAGGATGATGCTGTCCTGTACTCCGCCGCTGGTGCGAACTGCTTCCCCAGGACTTGGATCAAGGTCAGCAGTCCCCTGCAGATAGCCAAAGAGATTCAGATTGCCGTCGGTTCCGATCGTCATGCCCAGGATCGAAACTTTGTCGTCGCCTGAAAACTGATCAGCGCGCTGCAACGTGCCACTCGCGTCCCACTTGGCGAGGTAAGAACTGCGTGTGCCTGTACTCGTTAGCGTCGGAGTATTCGGACCAAAGTTGATCTCTCCCATGAAGGCAGCTGCCAAGTAGACCGATCCATCCGCATCAATGGCCAACCCTGATGTGACAATGACGTATGTATCAGACCCTGCGACTTGCCGAGCCCACTGCACGGTGCCACTCGAATCGATTTTCATCAAAAATGGATCGGCGCCCCCTGCACTCGTCAATGTTTGACTTCCAAATTGACCGCTGCCATAGAAGTAGCCGACCGCATAAATGTTGCCAGCATTGTCCACTTCGAGCTGTCTTATATGATCGTTATCCGTGCCTCCGTAAGAAGTTGACGTGACGAAGGATCCATTCGGCGCAAACTGTGAGACATAGCTGTCGTAACCACCTGCACTCGTTAGCGTGAACGTACCGGAACCAGGGTTCGCGTCAATGGTTCCTTGATATGACCCGGCGACGATAATGTTTCCATTCGTGCTGACCCTCACCTGGTATGCCGCGTCGTATTGGGTGCCTCCCCAGCCAGATGCCCAAACGAAATTGCCACTTGCGTCCAGTTTGGCGAGAAACGCGTCGTTCGCACCCTGATTGTTCACCAAGATGTTCCCAAACGTTATTGAGGTCGAGTTCGTGTACCCTGCAACGTAAATGTTGCCGGAGTTGTCCATATCCAGCGAATTGGTGTACGTTGAGCCGCTTGCGGCAACAAAGCTCTTTGCCCAGATCAGTTCGTAAGTTGGCGAGTACTTGGCAATGTAACCGTCCCGTGTACCGCCTGGTGTCAGCAACGTTAATCCCGGACCGGGATCAAAGTCGGTTGGACTTGAGAAGCTGCCCGTCACAATTAGGTTACCTTGTTGGTCAATCTTGACGTCCGCTTGAACGCCCCCTAACTGGACGGCGGATCCAGGAACATCATTGTCCGCATTGAATGCCTGCAATGACGCAATCGTCATTCCGTCATAGTTGGTGTCAGCACTGACGACGGAGTCAAAATTGATGCTGTAAGCGATAATCCCATCGACCGAAGAGTCATCAACGGCGGTGACGACAACCGTCTGCGGCAGATACCAGTTATCGGCCGTGAAGGTGATTTGCCCAGCAGAGACGATGCCTTCGCTTTCGTCACTCGAAGTGATATTGATCGTCACATCTGCGGCGGGTTTGCTCGTCAAGCGTACTGTGAAAGAATCACTCAGGCCTTGCTCGCTTGTGCTAAGGTCCGATTTCCCGGCGAAGACTTCGACACCTGGCAATGCTGCCGACACAGAAACGGTGTACTGGCCGACGCGTCCGTAAACACCGGTACTACGAACCGCAATATACCTGGCTCCACTGGAAGGAATAATTAAAGCGGCATCGAGGGAGTCAGTCGGATTGGCGGTAGCGATGATGTTGCCAGCACCGTCCATCAAATCGAATACGACATCGAGGTTCTGCCCAATCACACTTCCCTGCACATCAATTTTCACACCATCGACGCTGGTTGTCGTAAACGAAAACATGTCCACATCGCTCGTTGAACCAATAATGCCGCTAGCCGTTAATGTGCCGTTTTGGTTAACCAGCGGTGTCGCATTTGAAATGCTTGCTCCGAAATCGTCGACCCGATAGCCGAAGCCGTTCAAGGAATTCGCCAGTATCGCCATATCATCCTGAAGTTCTCCGTTTTCATCCGGCAGCGATGACCAGATCGCGTCTTCGTAGCCAAATGTTGCGGTGGACATGATGCCCTGAGTCTTGGCGGCAATGTTGTAGTCCCCCGGATGATGATGAAGACCAAAACTGTGGCCAGCTTCATGGGATGCCGTCGTTCCGGTCGTGATCAATGACCGCACAGTCCCGGCTGAAGATTCGGTGAAGACCACTGCTAAATTTGATACTCCGGACGTGAACGAGTTGTAGAATCCGTATCCGATGACACTTTGATCTTTTCCGAGGACCGCACTGGAACCGCCAATCGCAACGCGTAGGGCAACACCGTTCGCCTGGCTCGTAGGCACGCCCGGAGCCAACACTGCCGGCTCAACGGTGGTAACGTTGATATTAAACGGTGCATAGTCTTCCGCAACGATCCTCCAGAAGTCGGTAATGTACGCCAGCTCATCGTCGTTGAACGTGCTAGAATCACCGTCACTGTCAAACACCGGCATGGTGACGTTGTTGTGCGCTCCCCAATTTGCCTCGAAGTGCCCGTTGAAGTCCAGATAAATGGCCGCGGACGCCGACGGATTGCTGTTGAGCACCGGAATGCTGGTCAGCGGATGCGCGGCCATCAAGGCACGAGTTTCGAGCATCTCCAGACGCGGTTTGCGGGACAGGCTCGCCACCAGCGAAGCTCGATTGGTTCGAC
>JBBSJZ010000229.1:0-8896 GCA_038256795.1 Pirellulales bacterium
ATCGGCAAATAGTACGCCCCAATCCAAACTGAAAGATACAGCAAGGCAAGGCCCAGGACGCACGGCCAAAGCAGATTTCCGCCGCACTTGTAGACCCACCAGCCGATGGCTACCGCGACCGGCATCGCCACCCACACGCTCAGCACCGACTCCGGATAAAAAGCAAAGATGCTGGCGATGACCAACCCGAAGATCGCGAGCACAACGGACAGCGCCAAAGCCAAGACGATCAGGAATAGCACTTTCGCGCGAGGCGAAATCAATCGACCCGCAGTCTCGCCCACGGTTTGGCCACGGTTTCGAATCGAGATCACCAGCGCCGCCAAGTCATGCACGCCGCCGATCAAGATCGAACCGAACACCACCCACAACAATGCCGGCAACCAACCCCAAAACACCGCCACGGCTGGGCCAACGATCGGACCCGTCCCCGCGATCGAGGTGAAGTGGTGGCCGAACACGATCGAACGACGCGTGGGGACGAAATCGATGTCATCGCGCAACGTCTCGCTCGGCATCGGCTCGTCCGCGGTCAACTTGAATAGTTTCTCCGACAACCATCGCCCGTACGTAAAATACGCGACAAAGAATCCGAGAATTGAACCGAGGGCAACGAAGAGTGTGCTCATATCAACACGAAAATCGAGAGACGACGGGAGAGGGGAATGTGATGGCTGGGGATGTTCGATAGCACCCTTAGTGACACCTTGCTTGTGCCCTATAATAGCCACTTGGTACGAGTACGGCGAAGGCGACTCGTGAAACGTCCTTAACTTCATTCTTCAATATTCGAGCAACCGGAGCCGCCCAAGCGTGAGCGATAACATCGAAAAGACAATCATCATTGGCAGCGGTCCCGCAGGCTGGTCAGCGGCGATATACGCGGCACGTGCTAACCTGAACCCCGTTGTCTATGAGGGTACCGTGCGTCCGGAGATGATTCCGTTGGGGCAACTCGCGTTCACCACCGAAGTCGAGAACTACGCCGGATTTCCCGCGGGTAACATTCGTGCGTTCGTCGAGTCCTCCGTCGACAAGGACCGCCATTACAATTTGCCGCCCGCGCCGGTCGGTCATGAGCGTGACGGCCAACCGCATTACGCCGTCCAGGGTGTGGAGTTGATGGAGTTGATGAAGCAGCAGGCGCTTAACTTTGGCACCCGTGTCATTGGTGATGACATCGAGAGCGTCAGCTTCTCACCCGACGGCGGTGTGCACACACTCCAGCCCGCCGGGGGCGAAGCCGTCAAGGCACATACCGTCATCGTCGCGACGGGCGCGAGAGCAAACTACCTCGGTTTGCCGACTGAGGAGGCGTACAAGAACAAGGGAGTTAGCGCCTGTGCGGTGTGTGACGGTGCATTGCCGATCTATCGTCGCAAACCGCTCGCGGTGGTTGGCGGCGGTGACTCGGCCGTCGAAGAAGCTTCGTATCTCGCGAATTTGAAAGACGCGGCAACCATCTACTTGATCGTCCGCCGCGATGAGCTGCGAGCATCCAAGGTGATGCAGGATCGGGCGATGAATCATCCCAAAATCGAGATCATCTGGAATCACGTCGTCACCGAAGTCTACGGCGACGAGAAAATCGTCCAGGGACTCAAACTCGAGAACACCGTCGACAAGTCCAAGCGTGACCTCGCCGTCGGTGGCATGTTCGTCGCGATCGGACACACGCCGAACACATCGTTCTTGGACGGTGCATTGGCAATGCACGAGAACGGCTACTTGAAGTGGACGCGGCCCTTCCGGACCCACACGAGTGTCACCGGAGTTTTTGCTGCGGGCGACGTGGCGGATGATTATTATCGTCAAGCCATCACCTCGGCCGGTACCGGATGCATGGCCGCGCTCGATGCCGAACGCTACCTCGCTGAACGCTAGGCGTGGTGCAAGAATCGGAATCGATGCGTATCGATGATGGTGCGGAATTCGTTTTTGTCCCCTCTCCCCACGCCTCGTGTGGAGAGGGTTAGGGTGAGGGGCTCGTCGAGAAGTCCAGGAGCTCTTTCTTTCCGGCCTTCGGCGTCAGCCTGGGCCGCTAAGAAGTTCGGCTTGTGAAGAATGTGCCTTGCGAAGTTTGCATCCCGAGAGGGATTCCAGAGATGAGCCGGTGGTTGAGCGAAGCGACACCACCGGATTGCGGCCCGTATCAATCACTGGTCCTGAAAGGATCAAAGAACCAGTACGGAATCTGCGACCGCTTCGCGGTTGGCAGGTCCATTTGCTTTTCGTCCGGTGCTGGCGCCGCGCTTACCGCCGGCCAATGGCTTGAACCGCTTCGCGGTGAAAACAGCGGAAGAAATTTTCCACCTGCAAAAACCATGTCAAGCTCAAACGTTTAGCGGCCCGGCGTTAGCCGTTTGAGTTTTCGATTTCACCTACCCTCCTCTTCACCCTCACGATGTTGACGCCATGAACGATTCAGATTCGGCGCTGGTGGTTAGCGACAAAGTGCTCGCCGACCGCAAGCTACTGCTCGATGCTCAAGCCAGCGGAAATGTATTCGGGGCGTTCGTGAAGTTGTCGGGTCCCGGATGGTTGCAAAGTGCGATCACGCTCGGGGGCGGATCACTCGCGGGCGCCTTGTTTTTGGGAGTGCTTAGCGGGACCAGCATGATTTGGCTGCAGCTCGTCGCCATCGTCATGGGCGTCGTCATGCTGTCGGCGATCAGCTACGTCACGCTGTCCACGGGGCGACGACCGTTCGAGGCCATCAACAGCGAGATTAATCCGGCGCTGGGATGGGGTTGGTTGGTCGCGACGAGTCTGGCGAACATGATCTGGTGCATGCCCCAATTCAGTCTCTGTTACGACGCATTGGATCGCAACCTCCTCGCCATTGGCTCCTCGACCGGCTCGGCCCTTGGTGACGCGATGGGAACCAAACTCACGGTGACCGCGTTGATTTTCGCCGCAGCGTTGGCAATCGTGATGCTAAATTTAAAAGGCGGTCAAGCCGCCAAACTATTTGATACGCTGCTCAAGTCATTGATCGGCATGATCGTGCTGTGCTTTTTCGGTGTCGTCGCGCTACTCGCATTCAAAGGGGAATTGAACTTTGGCGAAGTGCTCAGCGGGCTGGTACCGAACTTGAGCCAGTGGAACGAACCGGCGGGTCGATTGACGGAGATCGCCGCCGGTTTGCCCACGGATGGCAAAGAGTTTTGGTCCAGCAAGATTGTCGGCAACCAGCGGAGCGTGATGATAGCTGCAGCGGCCGCAGCGGTCGGCATCAATATGACATTCCTGCTACCGTACTCGATGCTCAGCCGTGGTTGGGACAAGCCGTTCCGTGGACTCGCTCGATTCGACTTGGCGACCGGCATGGCCATTCCGTTTGTGCTCGTCACGAGCTGTGTCGTGATCGCCTCAGCCGCATCGTTCCACGCCCGTATCGATGACGACTTGACGAGCAACGACCCGGCGGTCATGCAGCAAAGCCCGCTGTTCGCGAGCGTCAAAGAAAGTCTCATCGAGCGGGTCGACGATCAACTCGGCGCGGCCGCATCAACGACCGATGAGGCCATCAAGCTCGAACAAATCGCGAAGCTCGAGAGTGGCGAAAAAGTGCTCGCGGCGGCACTCGTCAAACGAGATGCGTTTCAGTTGTCGCAAACCCTGTCACCGCTGCTCGGTGCATCACTCGCCAAACTCGTGTTCGGACTCGGCGTGTTCGGCATGGGATTCTCGACGATCATCATCTTGATGCTCATCAACGGCTATGTATTTCGCGAAATGCTCAACCAACCTCACGCCAATGGCCCCTTCGTGATCGGTTGCCTCGTCGCAGGACTGTCGGGTGCGAGCTGGGTCTACCTGTGGTCCGGTGGCGCGAAATTTTGGCTGCCCATCATCGCCTCCGGTTTCGGAATGATGTTGCTTCCGATCGCCTACGTCACGTTCTTTCTGATGATGAACAGCAAGCGAATTCTCGGCAATGACAAGCCCCGAGGCTTGAGCATGATCATGTGGAATGTCCTGATGCTTTGTGCTGTTGTTGGTGCCAGCGTCGCTGCCTACGCCGCCATCACGACAGAAATGGCCAAGTCGGACACGGTGCGGTATCTCATCCTCGGCACCCTCATGACCTACGGCGTGCTCATCGCACTCGGTTTCTTCTATCGATCCAAACGAGCTGCTGCGGTGTGACAAAAGCCCTGATCAAGTCAGTTGTCTGAGGAACCAGGATTGGACTGCAGATCGATCATCGCTGCGGCAAATCCCCGGCCGATCTGGGCCATGATTTTCGCCGAGCCCAAGTAGTGGTACTCCGCGTTGGAGCTACCCTTGAGCACTTCGAGTTCCTGCGGCGTGTAGAGTTGCTCGCGGAACGCTGCCAGCGCCGCGGATCGTTGCTCGGGGCTGAGAGCCAGATCGTTCTGGAGTTCCTTTGACTTGACACCGACTTGGTCACCACGGGTCTTCAATGCGCTCAATTCGGCATCCCAGAAGTTTTCGGTTAGCACGGCTGCCACGTTGCCCTTGAATTCCGGCATTGATGCAGGTGCGGCCATCGCTTTGCGGAACCCATCGTGGGTCGCGGCGTAACGCTGCTCCGAGGGTGGATAGTCGTTGACGGGTCCACCCACACCGAGCACCCCAATTACAAAGGGTAACTTTGGCGTTTTGAGTTCAGCGCGGACATCACGAATGAATTGGGCCATCAATCGGCTGTAGGCGTCATAGCCACCGGGCTGGCCGCGGGCGGGATAGACGCCCTGGTCAACCATGTCATTCCAGCCTTGAAACCAGACAAAACCGGCGACCTCGTAACCCGCTTGGGCATCATACAGGGGATCGATGCGAGCGATGTCACGGAGTACGTGCTCCACATGATCGATCATCCGGTGGTAGTAAAGGCCGCTCGCTGCCGTCCGCTGGTGCTGTTGGTCGTCGACATCCTTGCCCTGGGATTCGAGTCGCTGGCGTTCTCCGTCATTGAACCGATAGCCGCCAGCGCCCGGCGAACGAAAATCGGTATGCAGCGACTTGCCGCCCCAAGCAGTTTTGATGATCAAGATCGGCCGATTGATCGCCTTCTTCATCTCGATACCGAAGGTCAATTCGGGGCCAAATTTATCGCCGCGATCGCCTGCCCCGAACCCAGTCGTCAGCCGCCCATGCAACTCGTTTTCTCCATCGGTGTTACCAATCGATGTGATCCAAACGTCGGGATGGACTCGCGGTATCCCCTCGTCATCAACAATTTCGGACAACAGTGGCGACGTCTTAGGATCCAAGCCGACGTGAGAAAGCGTCGAGACATGGGCGTGACCCTGCATGTTCGACTGACCGGCCAAAATATAGACCTGCAACGGCTCCGCCGCTGGCGTCACAGCCGAGATGCAGGTCGCCGCAACGAGCAGCAGGATCGCAAAACAAGAAGTTCTCATCGCGGTTGATTCTTTTTCAAGGGTTGGTGAGAGTCCTAAGTACTTCGGTACACGTTTTTTGCAACAATCACGCAGCAGCGTCTTTCCGAGAGCTGGCAATCTGCGAGTCTCGGGGAGACTCGCCGACGTGATTCATGCCTGGTTACGTTTGAACAGGTGCTTAGTAATCGTGAACTCGGTGCTGTCAGTCGACGACGCGTCGCAGGCGTCATCAAGAAGATCTAGACCTTCGTCCGATGTCGCCTTCGTCGTACAGAAACACGCAGCACCACAAACCCTAACAATAGCCAAGAACGCTTCAGTTCACAGCCTAGACAGCGATTCGGAAAAGGGGAAACAAGAAGAACGCGGAGTTTGCGAACCAAAAATCCGAAGTCCTCGATTCGTGACTCACAGCCTTGCTTGAACGGCACGGAATGAGCTCTTCGCCACGCGCATTTCGATCGGCTACAGCTCTACAATATCGATCATCACTTTGATCCGATTGGAAAACTAGCCGATCGGCTTTCCGACGAAGCCCGCGAGTTGATGTCCCACACCCCAAGAGGTTCTCTGATGCGGTTTTTGATTTTCGGCTTGTGCTTCATTTTGACGGGTTTGGCGAGCGCGGCGTCACCGCCCAACATCGTCCTGATTTTGGCAGACGATTTAGGGTTTGCGGACGTTGGCATGCACGGCTGTCCCGATATCCCGACGCCCAACATTGATTCCATTGCCTCCGACGGGGTTCGCTTTACCCAGGGTTATTCATCGCATCCGTTTTGCAGTCCGATGCGTGCGGGGCTGATGTCAGGTCGCTATCAACATCGCTTCGGGTACGTCAATAATGTGGCCTACGATCCCCACAATGATCGCATGGGGCTGCCCGAGAGCGAGACAACGGTTGCCGCTCGACTGAAGTCGGCTGGCTATCGAACGGGCATGGTCGGCAAGTGGCACCTGGGGGCGGCAGCGAATTTCCATCCTCTCAAACGAGGATTTGAATTCTTTTATGGATTCCTCGGCGGTGGTCACGATTACTTCACGGTCGATACGACGACCAAGCTTCACGAGAACTACAAGGCCGCGCTAGACGACAACGGGCAACCGGTCGGGTTGGACGGTTACCTCACCGAAGTGCTGACCGATCAAGCGATGCGATTCATCGATTCGGTCGAGACGACGGAGCCGTACTTTGCTTACGTCGCGTACAACGCGCCTCACACACCGATGCAGGCTCCGAAGGAAAAGATCCGCCAATTCGATTCCATCAAGAACCCCAAGCGCCGGACGTACGCGGCGATGGTTTCCAGCATGGACGATCAAATCGGCCGATTGCTTGCAAAGATCGAGCAGCGCGGACAAACGGAAAATACGATCGTCTATTTCTTGTCCGACAATGGTGGGCCGGAACAAGCCAACGCTTCCGACAACGGTCCCTTGCGTGGCCAGAAAGGTGACGTGTACGAAGGTGGTATTCATGTTCCCTTTGCAATGCGATATCCCGCCAAAGTTGCGGCGAAGACGGTTTGCGAGTTACCCGTGATTTCGCTCGACATTGCGGCGACGTCATTGGCCGAGGCGGGATTCAGTATTGGGCAGAATGCATCAGGCAAAAGACAATTGGACGGGGCGAACTTGATCACCATCGCTCGGGGCGAAGCGGTTGACGCCGATTCGCGGACGCTGTTTTGGCACAACACCGACACACGAGCCGTTGCGGTTCGACGCGGATCGCTTAAGTGGTTGCGGGCCGAAGGTGAAACGGGCCTCTACGATCTCGACACCGATCTTGGCGAGACCGACAATCGACGCGATGCGTCACCGAAGGTCGTCCAAGAATTGTCCGAGATATTTCGCCAATGGAATTCGGAAAACCAGCCGCCTCTTTTTCCGTCCTATGGTAAGTACCACCAACTTCTCGACGCCTTCCATGAGGAGGTCGAGAGCGGTGCGAGGGCTTCTGGGACGATTCCTTGATGACATCGTGACGAGTGACCTTGCGTGTTGTGCCGGTTGTTTGCAGCCGGAGACGTGTTGCAACGCTTAAAACAGGTTCTACCTGCATCGTCACTACCACCCGCAACCGATAACTGAAGTGACTTCTCCGCAAAAGCGGATGCTTTCAACTTGCTCCAGTTTCACGGTCACTTGCTCATGTCTCTCCGCCGCCGACGATTGATGAGAATGTTGTTGATGGCAACGGCGACCGGCATGGTCGGATGTTCGTCGACACAACCCTTGGGTTTCACTGCCGTGAAGCCGGGTCCCTCGCAGCCGCATGCGTCGGATGAACCAACCCACCTCAGCGTCGCGACGTCCGATTCGGGTACGACGATCGAGCCGCAATCGGCTCGTTATGTCGATCTCGTTTCGGCGGAGCTCGTTTCGGCAGAGCTTGTCACCCAAGCAAGCGCTGAGGGAGAGGGGGTCGATGAAGCTAACGCTGCCCCGGGCCACCAACTCGGGATGACGCTCGCCGATTTTGAATCACTCGCCCTGGGCAATAACCCAACGATCCAGGAATTGGCCGCGACGACTCAAAAAGCGGCTGGTTTCCGAACTCAGGTCGGACTGCGAGCGAATCCTTACATGTTCTACAACGGCACCCAAATCGCTGACGAGGGCACTGACCAGCACACGGTGAACATCAGTCAAACGTATGTGACGGCGGATAAATTAGCTCTCAATCGCCGCGTCCTCAACGAAGGCCTGCGGGCCCAGCTTTTACAGCTCGAAGCACAAAAGTACCGTGTCACGACGGATATCCGTGTGAAGTTCTATGACGCTTTGGCGGCACAACAACGCATGCGACTGATCGGAGATTTCCGGTCCGTTGCGGACAAGGGCCTCGAGCTCGCCGAACTGCGCAAGAAAGCGCTCGAAGGCTCGCAGCTCGATGTGGTGCAAGCCAACGTGCAAAAGAATGAAATCGACTTGGCATTGCAACAGGCCCAGATCAGCTATGCCGCGGCATGGCGGGAGCTCGCCGCGTTGGCGGGCAGCCCCCAATTGTTGCCCGTAACGTTGCAAGGCGAATTGCCTCAGTCCGAGGTGTCGCTCGAGTGGTCTTCACTCGCAATGGCGATGATCGAATCCAGTCCGGAGTACCGCGCGGCACAAACTCGTGTCATCCAGGCTCGCGCTAATCTCGATCGCCAATGTGTCCAACCCATTCCGAATCTCGACTTCCAAATCGGTGCCGGGACGGACAACGGCACCAACTCGGGGCTGATCAACTTGCAAGTCGGCGCGCCAATCCCCGTTTTCAACAAGAACCAGGGAAATATTGCAGCGGCGCGAGCGGAATTATTGCGATCGTGCAAAGAAGTCGAACGCATTGAGAACTCGATCAAGGCTCGCTTGGCAGCGGTTTCACGCGACTACGATTCTTCGCTCGCCGCCGTCACGAAGTACGCCAGCGATATCTTGCCGAACGCCCAAGAAGGCCTGACACTGGCTGAGACCGCTTACAAGGCAGGAGAAACCAGTTTCGTTCAAGTGCTGGTGGCTCGTCGAAC
>JBBSJZ010000230.1:0-8878 GCA_038256795.1 Pirellulales bacterium
CCCGCTTTCGGCTGGCACGAAGTTTCGCGGGTTCATGTCAAAACATGATATGAGCCCCCAGCCGGGTGACAAAATTTGTCCGGTAACGTTTACCAAAGCCAACCCCAAGATCGCATGGCAAGTGAACGGCAAGGAGTACTTATTTTGCTGCCCGCCGTGCGTCGACGAATTCGTTCGCATGGCCAAGGAGGAGCCCGAATCGCTCTTGGAGCCCGAGGAGTACGTCCAGGCCGAGAAGCGATCCGAAGCACTTGAGCCTGAGTCGCTTGACCCCGATACACGCGAAGCGATTGCTGCCTTGAACGCTGAGGATCGAGCTCTGGTGGATGCTCAAAAATACTGTGCTGTTCAAACCGCGAATCTGCTTGGCTCGATGGGAACACCCGTGAAAGTGGATGTGAACGGGCAAACTGTCTTTCTCTGCTGCGATGGTTGCACAAGCAAAGCGATCCGCAATGCTGACGAAACGTTGGCCACCGTCAAAGCACTTCAGGCTAAGCAAGCGACAGGACGTTAATGGTCATCCGCTGGCGATCATCGATCTTCTACGCCGTCGTGCTTGTCGCTGCGTTGGCTCATTCGCACGAAGGCCATCGACCGTTGCCGACACGCGGCATGGAGATCGATGCGGTCTCGGGAACGATGCTCTTGACCCATCCCGCTCGTGAAGCCCTTGGCGTTCAAACGGTTGAAGTGATTTCGCAATCATGGACGCCATCGCACCACGCCTACGGTTCAATCGTACCCCCTTGGGACCGTCACGCCGTCATCGCTCCGCCGCTCGCCGGTCGCATCGTCAAACTGAACGTTAGCCCAGGCGAATCGGTGACCGCTGGGCAAGTGCTTGCAAAGTTAGAAAGTCCCGAACTCGAACAGCTCGTTTTGGAACTTCGGGCCGCGAAAGTCGATTTGCTGTTGTCGACAAAACTAGTTGAGAGTTTAAGCGAAGCCAGCCTTCGTGGCGCGGTGCCGGGATCGAGATTAGTCGAGGCCAATACCGGGCTCGCCCAAGCCAGTGCCGCAGTGGAGTTGGCGCGAGCGAAGTGGCGATCGCTGCAACTTCCTGACGCGAAGCTCCAAGAAATATTGCGATCGCCGCAGCAGAATCACCAACAACTTCTCGAATTGCGTTCCCCCATCGACGGCGTCGTCACCCACGCGGATTTATCGATTGGCAAGGTTGTCGATCCCAAGGAACACCTATTTGAGATTCTTGACTTGAGTACCGTTTGGCTCGCGGTCAAAGTACTGGAGAAGGATTTGGCCAAGACGTCGGTCGGGCAACCATTGAGCTTGCGACTAACCTCACACCCCGACCACGAATTCAGGGGTACGATTGATGTGGTCGACGCGTTCCTAGACCCCGAAACGCATTTGGGAACGGTCTGGGCGACTTTCAATAACCTTCCACAGGCTGAGGTGAAATTACTCCCCGGGATGTCAGGCACCGTCGAGTTGTTTGCTGCCGCGGTGGGTGAGACGCTGGTGGTGCCATTTCGCTCCGTGATTCGTGACGGAGCCGAGCGATTTGTCTTGGTCGAAAAGGAACAAACCGACGCGGCGTCAACGTATCTCAAGCAACCGCTGGTGCTCGGCCGAAGATCGGGCGAGCTCATCGAGGTTCGTGGTGGCGAGCTGTACCCGGGCGATCGAGTGGTGACGCAAGGTAGTCACGAACTCGGCAGCTTCTATTCCCAAGGCGTACTCGTCGTGAGTCCCGAATCGGCCCGTGATATCGGTCTGCACACCGCCGCAGTTTCCGTCCGCTCCATCGCCCAAACCTTGACCATTGATGGCGTTGCGGATATCCCGCCCACGCTTCGCAGCATCGCGTCGGCACAGCTCGGTGGTTCCATCCATCGCATCCTGGTGGATCGCGGGCAACAGGTCAAACGTGACGAAGTGCTTGCCGAGATCACGAGTCAAGAATTCCAGAACCTCCAACTGGAACTCCTGCGTGTCGAGTTGAATCGCCAGATGAAGCAAACGGTTGTCGACCATTTGCGTGCGGCTAGTGACGCGATCGCGAAACGCCAGTTGTGGGAAAACGAAAGTAGCCTGAACAGGTTCACGAGTCGCCGCGACATTGTCATCCAGCAACTCCAGACGGCAGGGATCACGGAATCACAAATTGCCGATCTTATTTCTACAAGAACGCTCATCGCCACGCTTCCGGTTCGCGCAGCGATCGACGGCGTGATTGTCGGTTTTGACAAGTTTTTGGGCCACGTCGTGCGACCGGATGAACCAATTTTTGAGGTTCATGACCCAACCCATGTGTGGGTGCAAGGCTTTATCTCCGAACGAGACTTTCCACGGATTCGGATCGGCCAGCAGGTGAGAGTGCGCTTTGTGACGGCGCCCGAGGAAGTGATTTTGGGCACCATCGCCCGCAGCGGCGAAGTGATCTCAAGAGACGATCGAACACTGTCGGTGTGGATCGAGTTACGGGAGATGCCGAACTTCCAATTGCAACACAACATGCTTGCTCGGGTCAGCATCGAAACGGGGGAAGTGATCGATGGCTTGGCGGTGCCGTCCGACGCAGTCGTGAGCGAGGGCTCGCGATCCTATGTGTTCGTCGAAGGAAACGACAACACATTCGATCGACGCCTCGTCAAAATTGGATGGTCGAATGATTTGCGAATCGCCATTGTCGACGGATTGAAGCCGGGTGAGGTGATCGCGATCGGCGGTGCCACGGCGCTGCAATCCGGCTATGCGGCGCTCAAGTAAGATGTTAGCCGCAATCATCCGCTTCTCGTTGCACAATCGTGGCATCGTGCTCATCGGCTGCGTGATGGTGCTCTTCTATGGTGCCTATAACCTCAGCAGGATGCCGGTCGATGTTTTTCCGGATTTGAATCGACCCACCGTCACCATCATGACGGAATCGCCCGGACTCGCCCCTGAAGAAGTCGAAGTTTTGGTGACCCGGCCGCTGGAGTACCAACTCAATGGCGCGACCGGCGTTCAGCGCGTCCGATCGGCTTCGGGCATCGGTTTGTCGATCGTGTGGGTGGAGTTCGATTGGGGCACCGATATCTACCAAGATCGCCAAATCGTCGCTGAAAAACTCCAGATGGTCCGTCAACGATTGCCCGATGGCGTCAATCCGGTCATGGCCCCCATCTCGTCCATCATGGGCGAGATCATGTTGCTCGGGCTGAGAAGTGAGAACGTTGCCGATGACGAGGTGGCCGCCGAGGCACAGCGAATGCAGTTGCGAACGCTGGGTGAATTTACCGTTAGGAATCGACTACTCGCCATCGCAGGCGTGGCGCAAGTGACTGTGATGGGCGGAACGCTCAAACAGTACCAAATCATCACCTCACCGTCGCGGCTGGCTTCACAGAACATCACGCTCAAACAACTGACTGACGCCGCACAAAAAACCAACGTGCTAGCGGGCGGTGGCATCATGGTCCGCTCGCCACGCGAATCCCTGATTCGAATCAGTGGCCAAAGTCTGACACTCGACGAGATCGAGAACACACCCGTGCTCTGGCGCGGCAAGCGCGCGGTGATGATCAAGGAGGTGGCCGACGTCCAGTTTGGTGGCCCGGTGAAACGCGGCGACGGAAGCGTTCGCGTCAAGACTTCATCGGGGATCGAAGGCGGACCCGCGGTGATTCTTGCCGTCCAGAAACAACCGAGCGCCGACACTCTCAAACTGGACGCGGAAATCGAGACGGTTTTACGATCGCTTCAAGAAGACTTGCCGACGGGTGTATTGATTGAGCAACGGATCTTCAAGCAAGCTGACTTCATCCGCGCGGCGATCGATAACGTGATCGAGGCGGTACGTGATGGCGCGATATGGGTCGTGATCGTATTGTTTCTATTCATGTGGAACTTCCGCACAAGCATCAGTTCTCTGCTGGCAATGCCGCTGTCGATTTCTCTGACGTTCATCGTGTTCCATTGGTTCGGGATCTCGATCAACACGATGACCCTCGGCGGGATCGCGGTCGCCATTGGTGATCTCGTCGATGATTCCATTGTTGACATCGAAAACATCTATCGGCGGTTGAAAGAGAATCGACAACTTTCTGTGGAGCAACAACGGCCCTCGCTCGATGTGATCTACGAAGCATCGTGCGAAGTCCGCAATTCGATTGTCTACGCGACGCTGATCGTCGTGCTCGTTGTCTTGCCACTGTTTTCGCTGGGAGGCCTCGAGGGTCGCATCTTCGCGCCGCTCGGACTGTCATACATGGTGGCTCTATTAGCGTCACTCGCTGTGTCACTGACGATCACTCCGGTACTCGCTTCGTACTTGTTGCCAGCTGCCAGATTTCTCGACGAGCGCGGCGATCCGTTGTTACTGCGAATGATGAAAGGGGTTACCGAGCGAATCTTGCGTGTGACCCTTCGCCATGCCAATGCGGTGCTTGCGGTCACATTGTTGTGCGTGACGCTTTCACTCGCCACCTTGTTCTGGATGGGCGGCGAGTTTCTACCACCGTTCAACGAAGGGACATTCACGATTAGCTTCCAAGCGGAGCCGGGGACGAGCTTGGCCGAGAGCCAACGGTTGGCGGAGCGAGCCGAGCAAATGCTGCTGGAGATTCCCGAAGTGGTCGCGGTTTCCAGACGAACCGGGCGTGCCGAGTTGGATGAACACGCCGAGGGTGTCAATTCGTCCGAGATCGATGTTCTCACGGGACCGAACCATCGACCCAAACCGGGCGTGATGGCATCGCTGATCAGACTCGTTCCGATCGCACACCTCTGGGGTTTCGAAATCACGGGTCGAACGCATGAAGAGGTGATGGCCGATATTCGCGACAAAATCACCCTCATCCCTGGGATCAAAGCCAATATCGGCCAACCAATATCGCATCGCTTGGATCACATCATGTCGGGGGTGCGTGCCCAGATCGCAGTGAAAGTGTTTGGCAATGATTTACGTGAGCTGCGAACTTCAAGCCAAGATATCTACGCGGCGATGAGTGAGATTCCCGGAGTTGTGGATTTGCAGATTGAACCGCAAGTCGAAGTGACCCAAGTTCGCTTGCAAGTTCGTCGGCAAGACGCCGCTCGATACGGGCTCGCTCCGGGCGACGTTGCCGAGTTGCTCGAAACGGCTTACAAGGGCCGAGTGGTTTCGCAAGTTCTCGACGATGATCGTTATTTCGGTTTGGTTGTCTGGTATGACGAAGCATCGCGAAACGATCCTGATGTGATTGCCGAGACCATCATTGAGACTCCTTCCGGACGACGCGTGTCGCTGGGAGAAGTCGTGGATGTGCTCGACACCACCGGCCCCAATACGCTGAACCGTGAACACGTGCAGCGCCGGATCGTCGTCTTCTGTAACGTTCAAGGCCGTGACTTGACTAGCGTCGTCAATGATATCCGCGGCGTCGCGCAGCCGATTGAGGATCGACTGCGTGAATTACCCGGTGACTATCGCATCGAGTATGGGGGCCAGTTCGAGGCACAGCGAGACGCGAACTTGCGTTTGTTGATCCTAGGAAGCCTTTCCGTCGTCGGGGTTTTCTTGTTGCTGGTCAAGTGCCTCGAGTCGTGGCGAGCCGCCTTGCAAGTGCTCGTCAACGTTCCGCTCGCTGCGATCGGTTCGATCATCACACTATTGGTCGTTAACCAACCCTCGAGCGAAGCACTTGCGGCGGCATCATGGTGGCAATGGCCGAGCATCTGGATCGGGGCCACAACCTTATCCGTCGCACACTGGGTTGGATTCATCACCTTGATCGGAATCGTGAGCCGCAACGGAATCATGATGATCTCTCACTACATACATTTGATGCAGGTTGAGGGCGAACCTTTTGGTGAAGACATGATCGTCCGCGGAAGTCTCGAACGACTGGCTCCCGTCATGATGACCGCCACGACGAGCTTTATCGGCTTGTTGCCCTTGATCCTGGGTGCCGGCCAAACCGGCAAGGAAATTCTCTACCCACTCGCACTGGTCGTGTTCGGCGGCATGTTGACTTCGACGTTGTTGGACCAATTGGTGACGCCCGCGCTATTCTATCGATTCGGCCATCGAGCGAATCAAATCGCGCGACCATCGTCGGCGAATCATCGCTAAGTCAGCTTGATCGCGCGGAGTCGCAACGCATTCGCGATCACGGAGACGCTCGAAAAACTCATCGCCGCAGCCGCGATCATCGGACTCAGGAGTAGGCCAAACACGGGGTAGAGCAGACCGGCGGCGAGGGGGATTCCGAGGGCGTTGTAGATGAATGCAAAGAACAGATTTTGGCGAATGTTCCGCATCGTTTTTCGGCTCAGACTCGCCGCGGCAGCGACCCCGCGTAAATCGCCGCCGACGAGCGTGACGCCAGCGGATTCGATCGCTACACCACTGCCCGTGCCCATCGCGATGCCGACGTTCGCTGCGGCCAATGCGGGTGCATCGTTGATTCCATCGCCCGCCATCGCGACGATCTTGCCCTCGGACTTCAAACGCTTGATGAACTCATGCTTGTCGGTGGGCGAAACGCCCGCATGAAACTCGTCAATGCCAAGTCGCCGCGCCACCGCGCGGGCCGTCGGCTCAGCATCACCCGTCAACATCACCACGTGGAGTCCCAATTGCTGCAGCGTCTGAAGTGCCCCCGGTGTGCTCTCCTTGATCGGATCACTGATGGCCATGATGGCTGCAAGTCGGTTGTCGATCGCCACGAAGATCACGGTCGCGCCGTTGGCTTGATGGTCGCTCGCTTGCTGGCGTGCTTGATCCACGCCGCTAACGTTCTCGTCGGCAAGCAGCTCCGCGTTGCCGATTAAGATCTCTCGACCGTCGACGAGTCCACGAACGCCTCCGCCGGTGATGCTGTGGAAACTCGATACTTCAGCAAACGACAAGCCATCGTCCTTCGCTCGGTGGATCACCGCTTGAGCGAGGGGATGTTCGCTCAGACTTTCGACGGAGGCCGCGATTCGCAGCACCTCAACGCTGGCCCAGTCGCCAAACGTTTCTATCACGGTAACTTCGGGGCGTCCTCGCGTCAGAGTTCCCGTCTTATCGACGACCACGGTGTCGACCTTCTCCATCACTTCCAAGATCTCTGCATTCTTGATCAACACGCCTTCCTTGGCCCCGCGACCGACACCGACCATGATCGACATCGGGGTGGCCAAGCCGAGGGCACAAGGACAGGCAATGATCAGCACCGCGACGGCGGCGACGAAGGCGTGGGCCAATCGTGGTTCCGGCCCCAGCATCGCCCATCCCACAAAGGTCAACATCGAACAAACGATGACCACCGGTACAAAGTACTTTGCCACCACGTCGACAAGCCTTTGGATCGGCGCACGACTTCGTTGGGCATCGGCAACCATCTGGACGATGCGGCTCAGCACGGTATCGCCGCCGACGCCGATGGCTTCCATGACGAGCGCACCGGTTTGATTCAGCGTCCCGCCGGTAACGTCGTCACCCGCCGCTTTCTTGACCGGATTCGGTTCACCGGTCAACATTGATTCATCAACGCTGCTTCGACCACTGAGCACGCGGCCGTCCACCGGGACTTTCTCACCAGGACGAATCCGCAAGTGATCACCTGGGTGGATGTCGCCCAGAGCGACGTCTTCTTCACCTCCATCGGTGACGCGGTGGGCCGTTTCAGGTGCGAGCCGCAGCAGCTCTCGAATCGCACCGCCGGTTTGCTGGCGCGCTCGCAACTCCAAGACTTGGCCGAGCAAAACGAGCGTGATGATCACCGCGGCTGCCTCGAAGTACAGCGGCGGCATCCCGTGCTCAAGGAACGCTCGCGGTATCAAGCTGGGGAAAATGACCACCCAGAGACTAAACAAGTACGCCGCCAACGAACCGATCGCGATCAACGAAAACATATTGAGATTCAACGACCGGAATGACTTCGCACCACGAACGAGTAGCGGCCATCCACACCCAAACACAACCGGCGTCGCGAGTGCGCATTGCAGCCAACCGATAACCGAGTGACTCATCCAGCGGTCCATTCGCAATCCGATCATCGGCCCCATCGCAATCACCACTAGGGGTAGCGACAAGGCGACGCCGATCCAGAACCGGTGTCGCATCTCGTAATACTGTTCGTCCTCGCCAGAACCGGACGCATCGACAAATTTAGGCTCCAAATCCATGCCACAAATGGGGCAATCGCCGGGGCCGACTTGCTCGATCTCGAGATGCATCGGACACGTGTAGATCGCTCGCGAGTCGACGGCCACGTTCGTCACCGGGCGCGAAGCTTGCGAACGGTCGCCGCCGCAGCAAGAAGTCTCACTCGCCGCGGAGACGTTGCCAGCGGCAATCTTCTCCGCCCGCGCCGCCAAGACTCCCTCCGGGTCGCTGGCAAACTTCTTCTGGCACCCCACGCTGCAAAAGAAGTACGGCTTTCCCTGGTGGTCGCTTCGACTCGCGCTGGCAGGATTGACGGTCATCCCGCAAACAGGATCGGTGGCGCTGATTTGCAGAGGCGTCATGAAGGGGGACTACGGTTGATTGCAACGGGAAGCCGCCAGGCACGGGTCGGCGACGAATGATTCTCGCATCATATCGCGTGCCTCATTGCCAGGAACCCACGGTTGAATCAAAGGTGCCATAGGAAACTAAATCGGCATTCGACAAAAACGGCTCCTGCAACTTTCATTATTGGCGAACGCTCGCGCCGATCGATCGCATTGGATTGCCCCACTTCGTCGATCGGATTGCACCGAACAAGTGGTTTGTCAGGAAAGAATTGAGGGTTGGCTTCCTGTGCCGTTTGCGAGTTAGCCTGGCCTGTTAAAACTTTGGGCGGGTGAGAAATATTGATTGCGATGTTTTCATCCCGCGAGGGATTTCAGAGATTAGCCGGTGGTGGCGCTGCGCTTACCACCGGCTAATGGCTTGAACCACTACGCGGTAAAAAGGCGG
>JBBSJZ010000231.1:0-8874 GCA_038256795.1 Pirellulales bacterium
AAATATAACTGCCCCAACCCATTCTCACTATGGCGAAACTCGCCTCACATCCGTCCCCAGCCGTGAAAATGCCCATGACTGCTCAATTGCTTGATGGAAAACGAATCGCGGCCGAAATTCGCGACGGGGTGGGCGAGCAGGTGCGTGAGTTTGTCAGTGCCGGCGGGCCGCGACCGACGTTGGCGGCAATCCTTGTCGGTGACGACCCCGCAAGCCAGGTCTACGTCCGCAACAAAGAACGCGCCTGTGAGCAAGCCGGATTGGCTAGCCGGCTCCATCGTTTGGCGGCCGAAACGCGTCCGAGCGAGCTGTTGGAATTGATTGCCCAGCTCAATCGAGACCGCGACGTGCATGGTATCCTCGTCCAATTGCCGCTGCCGAAGCATGATGACGGTAGCCCGCGATTTGACGAACGCGAGGTACTCGACGCTGTCGACCCCACCAAAGATGTCGATTGTTTTTCGCCGGTCAACGTCGGATTACTGATGCAAGGCCGGCCGCGATTTCTTCCCTGCACGCCGCATGGCGTGGTGCAGTTACTATCACGCTGCGGAATTAGTGTCGCCGGTCAACACGTGGTCGTGGTCGGCCGCAGTGACATAGTTGGCAAACCGATGGCGATGATGTTGGCCCAGCGAACCGGTAGCTGCGGCGCCGAGGTGGCCAATGCGACGGTCACTTTGGCACACAGCCGCACTGCGAACCTCGCGGCAGTCGTTCGCAGCGCGGATTGTATCATCGCCGCCGTCGGCGTCCCCGAAATGATCACGGGCGACATGATCAAACCCGGCGCGGTCGTCATTGATGTGGGGATCAATCGTGTCGGCGATCGGCTCGTGGGCGACGTGAACTTCGAACAAGCCGTCAAAGTTGCTGGCGCGATCACGCCCGTCCCCGGCGGCGTTGGCCCCCTGACGATCGCGATGTTGCTGAGCAACACGCTGCTCGCCGCTAAGCTGCAATCTTCACCGTAGCCTGGGTCGAGGCTCCGCGAGATCCGGCATCGCAACGTCACGCTCCGCCACCGCGCGTCGCGCTCGCAAGCGCGTCGAAACGAGCGTCACGAATTGACCTCGCTGGGTTACGCGTCCGTGTTGGTTGAGTAACTGGCGCAGCCAAGTGACTCGCCCGGCGCGTCGGCCATGTTGCTCGAGGATTTCGATCGACGTCGCCACTTGAACCCGGTCACCGAAGAAGATTGGAGCTTCGAATTGCCAGTTGCTAATCCCGACGAGCGCGAGTGTTGCCGCTCGTGGGTGTTGGCTACTGAGTCCTGCGAGAATGCTCAGCCCCAGCAAGCCATGCGCGACCGGTTCGCCGAACGGCGACCGCACATTGCCCTCCTGATGAAGCGGGTCGTCGTCGCCGGTTAAAATGGCAAAGTCCGCCACGTCATCGGCCGTCACTTCGCGACAATCACTCAACCATCGATCGCCGACATTGAAGTCCTCGAAGTACAGCAAGTCGTTCGACGCAGGTGTATCCACAGGACGCTCGGGTAAATGGGGACGGCGTGATGGCGTTTGCACCCTCTCCCCACGATTCTTGGGAAGAGCATTTGGGTGAGGGTGAAAGGCCCGCGTCGCGAAATCGGGAAGTCGTTCTCGAGCCGTTTAAATTGCCTCTCGCCGGAGCATCTTCACACCACCCTGTTGCCCTCGACTAGAGGAGAAAACGATCTCGTCGATAGTTTTCTTGACCCGCATTCGGATCGAACGGATTAGGCAATTCGGGTGAGCATCGGCCACGACATTCGGTCGGGCAACACGGCGGGCGCGGCAGCGATTATTATGAGCGTGACTGCCTCCCCACCACGCTGTAGGACCCTGCCGATGCGAATTGTTTTTCAATCGATGTTGATGCTCATCATTTGTCCCGTGCTGGCCACCATTCATGCTAGCGCAGCAGAGCCCTCGTTTTCTTCGCGTTTGTTAACGCTCGACGCCAACGAAGGGATCGCGTCGGGGGACATCGACGGCGATGGCAAGCTTGATCTTGTTGCTGGCCGGAATTGGTATCGCAATGGCGACTGGGCACCACGACCCGTGCGTAACATCGACGACTGGAATGGTTACGTCGAGAGCAACGGCGATTTCCTGTTTGATGTCAACGGGGACGGACGACTCGATGTGATTGCCGGCTCATTCCTGCCCACCGAAGTCCACTGGTACGAGAACCCCGGCGGTGACGGATTGCGACTCGGCAAAACATGGGCCAAGCACTTGCTCGTTGATACCGGCAATACGTGCAACGAAGGCCAACTTTTGGAAGACATTGATGGTGATGGTACGCCGGAGTGGATCGTCAATAGTTGGAAGAAGGATGTCCCGATGGTGGTCTGGCGAATGGTTCCAAAGACCGATGCTGCCGACACCCAGTCACCCGCTCGCTATCAGCTCGTCGGACACGAACTCGGCGACAAGGGCAATGGGCACGGTGTCGCGGTGGGTGACATCAGTGGTGACGGACGCGCGGACGTCTTGGTGGGGCAAGGTTGGTACGAGCAACCCGCCTCCGGTGCCTGGGACGGACCCTGGATCTTTCATGCAGACTGGGATTTGCATTCGAGCTTGCCAATGACGGTTCGGGATCTGGATGGCGACGGCGACAACGATCTCATCTACGGCAACGGCCACGATTACGGGTTGTTTTGGTGGCAAAATGAAGGCCGCGATGACACCGGAAAGCTGACGTGGATCGTCCACGAGATCGACAAGTCGTACAGCCAGCCCCACGTGTTGTACTGGGCCGACATGGATGGCGATGGCCGCGAAGATCTGATCAGCGGCAAACGATACTACGCTCACAACGGTGGCGATCCCGGTGGCCAGGAAATGCCATGTCTTTACTACTACACCTGGGACGCCCAAGCGATGAAGTTCACGCGGCACACGATCGAAGAAGGTCACGTCGGATGCGGGCTTCAAATTGTCGCCACAGACTTCAACGACGATGGCAAGCGAGATCTCGCGGTGGCGGGAAAGAGCGGCACCTATTTGTTGCTCGCCCAATGAACGAATCACTGACCCTTCGCGAAGCCCAAGATGAAATCGACGTTTGGATTCGCACGGTCGGTGTGCGATATTTTAGCGAGCTCACGAATCTGGCCCAGCTCGTTGAAGAGGTTGGCGAAGTCGCCCGAATCCTATCGCGATCCCATGGCGAACAAGTGAGCAAACCCGGCGAGACTCCGGGCGATCTCGCCGACGAACTCGCCGACGTGCTGTTCGTAACCCTTTGCCTCGCCAACCAATCCGGTATCGATCTGACCACAGCCCTGCGCCGGAATCTCGACAAGAAGACTCGCCGGGATTCCGAGCGGCACCAGAACAACGAGAAACTGCGAACACCGTGATGCAATGGTTTCGATTACGCCCGACGTTCGAGATTGTCCTGGGCGATGCCCGCAGTGAAGTGATTGAGAAATTGGCGGCCGAGTGCAAACGGTCGCGGCGGGCGGAAGCATTCGTGATGTTTGGCGAGTATGGCGAGTTGCACTTGCCCAAAACGGAGCACCGACTGTGGTCGCCGCACCTTTCGTTCTACGTCGTCGCGGATGACGAGGCGAGTTTCATTCGCGGCCGCTTCGCACCTCGCTTGGAAGTGTGGACACTGCTTTGGATCGTCTACTTGCTGATGGCATTCAGCGCCTTCTTCGGGCTGGTTCTGGCGTATTCCCAGTGGACTCTCGGTCAATCGTTCTGGGGACTGGGCATCCCGATTCTCGGTATCGTGGTGATCGTCGCGATCTACATGGTCGCCCACGTGGGACAACAATGGAGCAGTGATCAAATGATGACGCTCAAGACCCAGCTCGATCGAACGCTCGAACTCGCCGGGGTGCAAGCGCGGTGACGGTGCTTACTTCCGCACCTTGTCTTCGCTGTGGCGGCTGACGCGGTCGGTTTGGGCGCTCATGAAGTGAGTCGCTTCTTCAGCCACCAGGACGGTGTCGGCGGCGGTGACTTCGGTGCGGAAGCGATGGTGACCATCCGTCTCAGCTTTAGCGATCACTCGCAGCACGATCTGTTCACCGGGGGCAATCTGCGGAATGGCTTCAAAGATCACTTGGCCGGTCAGCAATTCACCCGTTTGACCTTCGATGCGTTGGGGTTCGATGCCATTGCTGAATTGGGCCACGGCGCGAACGTCACGGGCTTCCTTGCTGCCTCGGTTGCGGATCACGATTTCATACGTCACCTCCTCATTGACCGGAGCCGGGGCGGGCGGATCATTGACGGCGAGAACCAAGTCGGCGATCGCTTCGACGCGTGTCGCAATCGCCACGTCGGCTTGTCCGGCTGCAGTGCCTTTGCAATCGAACGAGAACATTTGGTCGCCGGTCGCGGTCATGTTGCATTTGAATTGGTACTCCCGCACTTCGCCCGGTGCGAGTGAATCGAGTTTCCACGTCAGCATGTCCGCTCGCTGCTCCGCGAGTTCGAGGCCGCCCAAGTACTTCACGCCCACGGGCAATCGCAGTGACGCAGCCACGTTCTCGCTCGTCGCGGTTCCAGCATTCTTGATTTCCAAGTGATAGATCGACTCGGTATTTTGATACTTGACCTGCGGCCCATTGAGGCTGGCTTGCAACTTCGCCGCTGCGACGCGGATCGTCTTGGTGCCTTCGGCGCGAAGTTCGAGGTCGCCGGCGGCGAGGCCATTGATGCTGAGGTTGCCGAGGTCTTGGGCGGTCAGCTCGATTTCGATTTGAGCTTCTTTGCCAGCAGGAATATCACCGATGCGTTGCGTTTGCGGCGTCGCGGAATTGGGCGACAGCGTGAACATCACGTTGGGAGCCACTCCATCGCCGGGGTTCGAGATACGTACTTTGTAGGTGCGTGATTGTCCGTAGACGACTTCATCGGGACCGTCGATCACGATCGCGATTTTGGGTTCCTGGACGTAGACCTTGGAGACACTTTTTTGAGGAGCGAGTGTCCAGTCGACGTCCATGTCATGCGAACCGCTGCGGACGGCCTTGAGTCGCACGAACATGCGTTCGGTGGCACCGGCTGGCAATTGATCGATCTTCCAAACGAGTCGTTCGACTTGGCCGCTTTGCGCTGAGGCCTCGACGTCGCCACGTGACGCGCTACTACCTTGCACTTCGGCCCAGCTCGGAATGTTGGCTCGCACCACGACACCGGTGGCATCGATCGCACCACGGTTCTCGATCCGGATTTCATACGGATGCGATTGGCGAATCATGATTTGGGTGGGGCCGAAGGTGGCAACGCGAATGCCTGGCAATTCCGTCGCGACAGTCGACTGGTTTGGCTCGAGTGCCCGTGTGGAATCCCCTGGCCGCGTGGAATCATCGGACTTGGCGGTTTCCGTCACTTTGGCTGGTGCATCGGCCTTGGCCACCACTGGCTTTGCCGGCGCCGCCGTCATCGGGACAATGGGCTCAGGAAGCGTCGGCGTTTCGGAAATCGACTGGGTCGCGGTCGACGATCGCAGCGGTTCGAGCTTGGGTGCTGCCAAAGGCTCGACGGGAACTTGAGCGATGCGTTCACCGGCGTCACGTGACAACGATGCGATCTCGCCATGAGGAACACTCAACAGCTTGTCGGCGGCGGGAGCACTCGATGCAGTGCGGAACGGAGCCACAGCCCCAGCAGCCGGATTGCGACTGGAGACGACTGTGCCGCGGGGTTGGAATCCGCCGTTCGGAATTTCAGGCGTCGTCGGGGTGGGGCTGCGCAGGTCCGGCGTCGATGCGGCGTAGGGAACAGCCGGAATGCTACCGAGCGGTTCATTTTCCTCGGTGCTCAACTCCGTCGGGTTGGCCGGAGTCTTATAGGGTGCGGCGGCGATCGGTTTAGCAACGGCCTTGGGAGCTGCGAGGGTGGCGGACAGTGGCGCGGACGGTGGCGCGGGAAGCGGCGCAGATTGTGGCGCGGGCAGCGGCTTCGTCGCCGCGATTTTCTCTTCGGTGCCAGATTTTTCTTTCGCCACGGAGACGGCCGACGGGATCTCGCGACGGGCGACCTTCGGTGCCGACATACTCGGTGCTGCTTTTTCGCTCAAGCTCTCGGTGGGACGCGCGGCCGCCGCAATCTCCGACGCGTCGAGAGCGTCGACACTGCGACGGTCACTTCGACGGCTGCTCGAAATCGATGATAGATCGTTCGATTCGTCACGCGTGGCCACCGTGCTTTTGGGGACGGGCTTGGCAACAGCGGTGCGTGAAGAGATCGAGGTCTCAACGGGCGCTGACGATCGCGGCTGCTCTTCGCCATCAAAGTTCTGGATCGGCGCGGGGAGCGCTCGACGCGTCGAACCGGTGGAGGATGCCGTCGATGAGGAATTTGAAACCGGACGCGAAGCCGTTCGAATCGAGCCGCTGCCGCCGTCACGTACCGCCGGAGTGGTGCTCCGTACGGAACCCGGGTCTCGGATCGGGGCCGAGTTCGCTGAGATTTGAGCCGGTTTGGCTTGATGGAAGGGTACACCCGACCAGTCGGCCGGTTCACGCGTGTCGTTGGGTAGCGGTGTGACGACGCGATATTCGGCCTTGGATTTGCCCGTCGAAGAATCGCCACCGGAATGACCGTTGGATGAACTTTCACCGAACAAGCCTCTCAGCAACCCAGTGGACTGGCTCGGGGAGTGATTGTGAGTCGCTTGCTGAGACGGTTGGGGATGCTGGCGCGTGGTTTGGCTGGATGCACCTTGAGCGGTCAATCGCTGCAAAAGCCCGCCCGGATGGGAGGTCGTCCGCGTGGTTTGCTTACCGGCGACAAGTTGAATTTCGCCTCCATCCGAGTCGAATCCGATCCCGCTTGGCTCGGCCAAATCGGCTTGGACCACCGCCGCTGGTGGCAGTGTGATGGCCGCATCGGTCTCCGCCGTCTGGGCAAAACCGGCTTGATCGGAGAGAACCAACATAGCCAACGCTAACCAAGCGGGGGCTAGCAGGGTCGAGGCCACATCGAATGTTCGGTTGCCGCGGTCCATGCGCAAATCTCGCGTCGTAAATGTGGAAAGAATCATCCACGTTTCGTATCGGCAATCCGCCGCTGGCGCGTTGATCCAAATTTGACGATTATTCCGATTCAGTCGACATTGGCGGAGACGTACTCGCCGATTCAAAAGGCTGAGCCGATCCAATTGCACCGCGTTGATGAGCCCTTACGAAGATGAGCCGCAAAGAAAAAATCGAAGCGATGTTGGCCGACGATCCGAGCGACACGTTCTTGCGCTATAGCCTCGCCATGGAACTGCGTGGCGAGGGAGATCATGAAACGAGTCTCATGAAACTCGCCGAACTCACTCGCGATGCCTCGCCGTATGTTCCCGCGTTCTTCATGGCGGCCCAGCAACTCGTCGAACTCGAGCGCATCGATGAAGCTCGCGAGCGATTGCGAGAAGGGATCGAAGAGGCTCGTCGCCAGGGTGACTCGCACGCCGCGGCCGAGATGAGCGAGTTATTGTCGTCGCTCGGTTCGTGGGGCGAGTTGTAAGCGTGTCCGTCGAGTCGACACAGGCCATTGTGCTGCGAACGGTCGAGTTTAGCGAAACGAGTTTGATCGTCACGTTGCTCACGCGCGACCTCGGCCGTGTCTCGGCACTGGCCAAGGGGGCTCGTCGGCCGAAGGGGCCGTTCGAAGGTTCGCTTGACCTGCTGGCGGTCTGTCGTGTAGTGCTGATTCAAAAGAATACCGGCGCACTCGATTTGCTCACGGAAGCGAAGTTGCATCGACGCTTTCGCGCGGCTTCACGGTCACTCGAACGTCTTTATGGTGGCTACCACGTGATCGAGATGTTGCGATTGATGACGGACGATCATGAGTTTCACCCCGAAGTTTATGACTTGACGATTCGAACGCTCGAGCAACTCGATGGCGACGGCGGGGTCGCCGCCACCCTTGCGTATTTCGATGCTCAATTGCTGAGAGAACTCGGTCACGCCCCCGGCATCGATCGTTGCACAGGTTGCGGCGGCGATGTCGAAACCAATGCGCGAATCCCGTTTGCTCTGGAAACGGGGGGCATTGTTTGCGCAAACTGCAAAACGAAACAACGACAACTCATTTTTATTGGACAGCCAACGGTTGACGAATTGAGGCGACTCGGTGATGCCAACGAGACGTACCCGGTCACGGTGGCGGCATCCGTTTATGGCGAACTCCGCATGCTACTCAATCGCTCGATCGAAACCGTACTCGGCCGTGTGCCCCGCATGCAGTCGTTCTTGCCAGCTGCGATTAGGACGGAACCTCATTCATGACGCCCTCAAAAATCATGTTCCTGACGGGGCTCGTCCTCGGCGTTGTGAGCGGTTGCCAATCGATGGGTGGACCGTTCCAGCGTGATCCGGTAATGACCGAAACCGGCTCCTACGCATCCGAAGAAGTCGATTCCGAAAATGGCGTGGTGCAGGCGAGGGACGAAACGTTCGTCGATGGCGCTAAGAAATCGTCCAACAAGTTGGTCGGATTCATCACCGGTCGTGAACCGGAAAATCGAACTCGTGCCAAGCTGCTCTACCAGCAGGGCGATGCGCTGTTCCGAGAGGCGTCGACGGCTGAAGGAGCACTCGGCAAAAAGAAATTTGACCAGGCGGCCAAACTGTTCAAACGCGCCGGCGATGCCGCGCCCAAGACCGCGCTCCAGCAGGACGCGATGTTCATGCAGGGTGAGAGCCATTTCTTCTCCGATGAACTCAATCGGGCCATCAAGGTCTACGAGAAATTGCAAAAGGAATTTCCGAGCAATCGGCACACCGATCTCGTGGCCGCACGGCGATTCACCATCGGCCGCTATTGGCTCGACACGTACAAGGCACGCGAAGACAGTTGGGCGCCGCCGGTCAACTTGACCGACGATAAACGGCCTGCACTCGATGTGGACGGACACGCGCTCCGC
>JBBSJZ010000232.1:0-8845 GCA_038256795.1 Pirellulales bacterium
ACTTACGAACGGAACCGTCAACTTCACGACGGAATTACCAGCAGCAGCGGTGGAAGTTCCGTCGTCAGTATTCATCAACTCGTTCCGGATTTCTCAATTGCATAACGACCGAAACGCCCCCGAACCCGCGCTCTTTCAGTCGCTGCGTTTTCGTATCTTGCTGCCGTTCTTGGCCGCTTCATTGCTGGCGGCGTCAATGGTCGCTTGGGGATCGCGGGAACTCGGACGGCGTTGGGCGATGTCGGACGTTCAACAACGCTTCGATGGAATTCAAGCAACGATTCGCGAGAGCAATTTTCCTCTTAACCAATCGGTGTTGGATTCTATCTCCGGTTTGACAGCTACCGAGTTGACGACGATTGATACCAGCGGTACGGTCGTCGCCAGCACATTGGATCGTGTGTCGGATCGTCGATCATTTTTACAGCATGAAGCCTCGCGATTGCCGATGACCACGTCGACGGACGGAATCGAGAAAGTCCTTGTATTGTTCGACGAACAACAGATCGACGCGGCGAGTCGTCGGGCGGCGGTGCTTCCGCTGGTGACCGGGTTGTCGACGGTCGCCTTGATGACAATCATTTCGATCTTGGTGTCGCGACGACTCGTACGAAGATTGATTCAACTCAAGGCACGTGTTCAACAGGTTGCCGAAGGTGATTTTGACTCGAAAGTGTCGGATGCTTCGGCCGATGAATTGGGGCAGCTTGGTGGAGCGGTCGATTCGATGGCTCACCAACTTGGTCAACTTTGGGATCGGGTCAATCGACAGCAGAGTGACAAACTGCTGCACCAGATCGCTGGCGGAATGGCTCATCAACTGCGAAACACCCTGACTGGCGCGCGGATGGCGATGGAACTTCATCAGCGAGATTGCAAGTCAGATGACCACGAAGAAGTTTGCGTGGCGATCCGACAATTGGAAATCGCGGAGGAGTACGTTCAGCGGTTGCTCCGAGTTGGTGCGGGCCAGCGACAAGAATTTCAACCTGCGTCGGTCTCACAGTGTTTGTTCGATTTGCATTCCAGCCAAAAGTCGGTCGCCACGCACCTGCGGGTTGACCTGTCGATGCGAGTGGACAGCGAACTTGAGCCGTGGCAGGTCGCCGACGGCCCGACGTTCACGTCAGCGATCGCAAACTTGATCGTGAATGCGATGCAGATTGCGAAGCACGTGCGTGTCGTTGCGGCACTGATTGACGAGACGTATTGCGAAGTCACCGTCGCCGACGACGGACCAGGGATTGACGAAGCGGTCGCAGAAAAATTATTCGAGCCTTTCGTGACGACGAAAACCGAAGGAATGGGATTGGGTCTGCCGGTCGTCCAGCGATCGGCCAAAGACTTGGGTGGCTCGATTGATTGGAAACGCGCTGGCTTAGAAACTGCTTTTACGTTTCGGTGCCAACTCACTCCACAAGTCTGCCCCGAGGTTCTCAGCCCGTGAAAGCTGCCAAAAATCTGAACAACAACGTCGCCGCGTCGGTCGTGTTGGTGGTTGATGACGAACCGAGTATTTGCTGGGCGTTTGAGCGAATGCTGATGGCTGATGGGCACGAAGTGCTGACAGCGTCATCGGCGGAGGAGGGATTGGAAATCGCCCGGCTGCGCCAACCGCACTTGGTGATGCTCGACGTGCGTCTGCCCAACGAAGACGGAATCTCCGCACTGCCTAAGTTTATCGCGGCGACGGGAAATCCGGTCGTTGTGATGACAGCGTTCGGAGACTTGGAAACGGCGGTCAATGCAGTCAAGAATGGCGCGAGCGAATACCTGATCAAACCGTTCTCGCTCGACGAAGCGCAGCGGGTTTGCAACAACGCATTGACCTTGAGGTCGGAGAAACTGAACACCGAATCACCGGTCTCTACTTCTCCGTCCAACCATCAAATGATTGGCAGGTCGCCAGCCATCCAGCAGGCATTTCGCCAGATTGCGTTGGTAGCAGGCAGCAATCTTTCCGTACTTGTGACGGGCGAAACCGGAACGGGAAAAGAGTTAGTCGCCGCCGCGATTCATCAACACAGCCTCCGGGTGGCCAAACCTTACTTGCCGATCGCTCCCGTCGCTTTGAATCCAGACTTGATCGAAAGCGAACTGTTTGGACATGTTGCCGGATCGTTTACCGGTGCAAGCGTTGATCGAGCCGGACTGTTTGAGACGGCGGAAGGCGGCACGGTATTCTTGGACGAGATTGGCGACCTTCCCCAAGCAACGCAGGTCAAGTTGCTTCGGGTACTCGAACAAGGTGAGTTTACGCGAGTGGGCGAAACCACAGCACGGAAGTGTGACGTACGAATCATCGCCGCCACGCACCGGGACGTGCATCAAGCCGTTCTTGACGGTAAGTTTCGCGAAGACCTTTTTTATCGACTCAATGGCGTGCAGATTCATTTGCCACCGCTACGACAGCGAACCGAAGACATTTCTCCGCTCTGCACGCACTTCCTTCAGAAGCTCGACTACCGCAACCCCGAATCGGCGATAAGCGAAGGCTTGGAGGCCGAGCTGGCAAACCGTTCGTGGCATGGAAACGTTCGCGAACTTCGCAATGCAGTTCACCATGCAACCGTCGTCGCTCGTGGTCGACGGCTTTCGATAACCGACTTCCCCGATGCCCAGCCTGGACGGATGACGATTGCCGAAAATGACGCATCTCAACTCGAAACGCAGGTTAAAAAATGGTTGAGCGGGCAGAAATTATCCCAGAACGAGGGCGGTTTATACGACCGAGCAATCGACGCGATCGAGCCGGTATTGTTTCGTTTCGTGCTAGAGCAATGCAATGGGAATCGAGCGAAGGCAGCCGAATTGCTCGGCATTCACCGAGGGACTCTGCGTGACAAACTACGCAAGCATGGGCTGGATGAATCCGAGCGATAGGTTGTTTCTGCAAACGTGAATATCTGCCAAAGCGAGGCACTTTCCAAGTGCCACCAACCCGAATCTCGAAACGATTCCGCGTACGTTCGCTAGGCGGTGCCTTCGAGATCCATTCCATGGCCTTAACGGCTAACCTGATCCTCCATCGATTGGCGACAACTCACTAAAGCTTCTTCCCATCGGCCTGCTTTCGCGCTGGCGATAATCGAGCTGAGGGCGTCTCGCGAGCTGTTGCTGAGGACCGGATTACCTTCGGCTTGCGTCATCAACGCTTCCACTTTTGCAAGTCCTTCATTGCTTCGTTGATTGCAAACGCGATAGAGCGCCGTCGTCAAGTCGTAGCCGTGCTCATCGAGTTCGATGCGAGATCGCGGCCAGAAAAAGAACGCGATCAAGGCGATCGTGACGAGTACGCCAGCGATTGACCATGCCGTTGTACTTGTGCCCGACTTGGATTTTGGAATTGCCATTAGAGTTTGTCCCAGTCGATTTTTTCGCCTTCGTCCATGCTCGATAGTTCAGCCCACAAGATCAAATCGACGAAGTTGCTGACAAAGCGGACCGAGCCATCGCCCAAGCCGATGTTGCCTCCGCCGGGATGTTCCGAAAACATCTGGCCGACGTGATAGGTCGGGAAGTTTACGGGATGGATGATGGGAAATCCTGTGATGTCAAGTTCGCCGCCGGACGGTCCAGCGTGAACCAGCGTCAGAGTCGCGGCGGCATCCGAATTGTTCTCAGGCGAGATCAGTCGCGGATGCGTGAACGCACCAGGCACAACGCCGACCCAAGTTTTCTCACTCAGTGCAGAGCTATGTTCTCCGAAAAAGATCGTGTTGGATGTGCCGTCAAGGATGTGGCGAAAACTGGTTTTGGAATTTCGAAAGAAGGGTCCGTCCGCGACCCGCCCCGAGTCACCGTCGATGGTCACGATTGTCGTGGTCGAAGTATAAATGTTCGTGAACACTTCACCGGTCAATGCGGAGCCGCATTCGCCCCAGCAACTCTCTTGGCCGTGGCTAGCAACGTAGTGACTACGACCCAAGCGAACTTGGCGACCGTCAATCACCAGCGGAACGCCCATTTCTTCCGTGACCACAAACGGCTCATCGCCACCGGTGGTGCTGGGACAGAGGAACATTGGCAGCGTCGAGGCGATGGCTCGCTCATTATACGGGGACCAAATCGGCTCGTCCCACTTCAAGTTTTCAACCACCGCGTTGCCTTCGGCAAACGATAGCAATCCCGCTGCCCAGCCCCAACCTGGGCCCGCGTCCCAAGTGTTCGGGTCCATGTGGACGGACGCAGGAGCAACGCCGGTATTGGTGGCGTATGAAACATAACCCGATGGAAAACGGTTATAAGCCGAATGGTAGTTATGAGCCGCTAGTCCGATCTGACGCAAATTGTTGCTGCACGACATTCGCCGCGCCGCCTCGCGAGCCGCTTGGACCGCTGGCAGCAACAATCCCACCATCACACCAATGATCGCAATCACCACCAGTAATTCGACCAGCGTGAATGCACGCCGGCTCCAGATTCGTCGTTTTTTCATGGAAGTCTGCAGAGAAAGTGGCGAGAAACTCAAAGTTAGCAGCGGCTAACTTGCGGGGGAGTTTAGCGTGGGTTCTGTCGCTGCACAAGAGACTGCACAAAAAGTTTGTCGATGCTAAACTAACGACTCGTGCCCACAAGCCGGGCGGAAAACATGCCGCCCCTCGCGTCTTCCAAGGTCGTCGTTCAATGACATCAAGGACATATCGCCGAACCCGATCGGATCACGCCAGTGAGATCGCTGAGGATTACGTTGAGGCGATTGCTGATGCGATTGCCACTCACGGTCTTTGCCGCTCCATGGATCTTGTTGCGCATTTTGATGTCACGCATGCCACGGTCAGCAACACGGTCGGTCGATTGCAACGTGATGGGCTGGTGGAGACCGCACCGTATCAACCCATTTCGCTCACCGCGAAAGGGAAACGATTAGCGAGTCAGTCGCAAAAACGGCACGAAGTGGTCAAGGCGTTCTTGAAACGTATCGGCGTCAGCGATCGAGCGGCGGAGATCGACAGCGAAGGAATCGAGCATCACGTCAGCCGCCAGACACTGGCCGCGATGCGAAAAGTCCTCGCTGATGGGCTGCCGCCCGATCGCTCGTAGACGTCAAGACAGGTTAGCGTGGTTTTGTGAAGTCAATTGCCGATTGCAAAAAGTCGCGTTCCCGTACGAACGATGATTCGACCGTCCGAGGCAGCGACGCCATACACGATCGGGTCACGCGAGTTGGCTGCGGAATCCTTGCGACGCTCGGCAAAAGTCTTGACCATCGCATCGATCTCTTCACCGTCGATTTTTCCATCGCCGCTGGTGTCGATGCGAGCGATCATGCCGCGAAACATCTCGGGGATTTCGTCGCCTTCCAAGACGCCGTCACCGTCTTTGTCGCCAGCTTTCATTCGTTCTGCCATGCCGCCACCAGGACCGCCTGAGGACGACGCTTGATTCTTGTCGCCGCCATGTTGTCCACCTTGCCCATGCGATGAACCGGCGGTCTCTGAAAATTCGACGTACGTCTCGGGAGTCGGCGGAGCATCGGGATTCCAAAGCCAATTGCTCGATAGTTTCTCGAACGTGCGGCCAGCCGCGACCACATGACATTGGCCGTTCTTGCAAAAGAAATACAGCTTGCCATCAGCGACGATCGGTGTTGCCCAGTAATCGCCGTCGAGTCGCTCACGGTAGGCGACATCGCCCGTCGCGACTTCCAGGCAATGCAGCACATTGGCTTTGCTCAGAAAATAAGCAAAACCATCGGCGACAACCGGACTGGCATACTCGCAAATTGCTTTGTCAGCTCGCCATGCGACGCGCGGCTTACCGGCTTCGATTTGTGAAAGGTCGAGACAGCAGTTGGATCGAACGTCACCGTCGCTCGCAAACTCCGGCAATCTCGCACCGATCAACAACAGGGTACCATCGAGTGTTGGCGATGGGACCGAGTTGCCTTCGAGGCCATCGAGCGACCAGAGCATTTCACCGCTGACCGCATCGTAGCCTGCCACACTCCCACCACTACTAAGAATCACTTGTTCGTTGTCACCAACGTTGGCAATGATCGGTGATGACCACGACTTGGATGATGCGCGGTCAGCGGTCCACACTGACTCGCCCGATCGCTTGTCGATCGACGTCAATTTTGAGGGGCCACCATGTTCGAGATTCAGAAACACATGTGTTCCGTTTTGTGCCAGGGAAGCACCGACGCCGTGCGAGTTATCGAACTTGCCCGTCGACTCGGATTCGTCTCGACTCCACAGCAGCTTGCCACTGTGATCAACAGCAACAAGGTCGCCGGTTTCAAAGAACGCGAACACACCGGACTCGTCCACGACGGGTGTCGGTGCGGCGCGGGCATTCATGTAGTTGGAGGGATGGCCGTGTGTGGATTCGTGGCGATAGATCCAGCGTGCTTCGCCAGTTTTCAGGTCTCGACACTGGACGATGCACGTATCGCACATCGACCCGACGACACTGGTCGTGTAAACCGCATCGTTCAATACAACGGGTGCGGATTGGCCGTAGCCTTCGAGTTCATGCTGCCATGCAACGGCGGAATCCGGCGACCAATGCGTCGGTAATGCAGCATGGTGATGCGACGTGCCGCCGCCCCGGAACGATGTCCAATCGGCGTGCGCCGCTGCTGTGATTGCCAGTGCGATCGGTATGACGGAAACTCGCACCACATATTCGGAAAGTTTGTTCGTGCACATTGGGTTCATTATCTGCGATTGTTAGGAGTGAGCGGGCGAACGGCACCACGAGGAATTTCGATGCGCTGGCCATCGGTGGTGGCCAGCGGTTTCAGTTTTATGCCACTGTCGGCAGGCTCGAGATACTTGGCGTCCAGAATCCAACCGCCATCGCCGAGCGACGCCAGCGAGACGAAGTATTCACTCGGTTCTGGAGTCGGTGTTTCGGCAAAGCGAGCCGTTCCGTTGGCTGCGGAGACGCCTTGCGCGATGACGGGACCGGTCGGGCTGGCGTGCAACCGAACTTGCACATCGGCCAGTGGACTCGATTCGTAAATCACGGCCACACCGGGCCCATCGGGAGCGGATGCGACTGGGCCAGCATCACCACAGCCGGCAATCAAGATCACCGATGCGGTCAAGAAACGGGGGGTAATCGTTTTCATTACGGTAGCTCCACGACTTCACGTCCATCGCGTGAGAACAGTGCGTGATACAAGTCGCGGTCGACGGAATCCGTCAAAAACTGGACACTGCCGTCGAGCATCGCATGCATGCTGCCGCCGTTATGATACGAACGCGATGCATAAAAACCGCGACCGTGAATGCCAATGTCGGGAATACGATGATTGGGTGTCGAGTAACCGTTGATGACCGTTGCGTAAGGCACTCCACGAATCCAGGACTCACCGCGATTGCCGCGGTACGACGAGATCAGCGCCGGGAAAATCGTTTCTAAATTGGGGTTCTCAATTAACGAGCCGCCGAATGTAAATCCTGGCCCGCCGACGTTCCCCGACGTGCCACCCCAGTTCGCGATCCGGCGGTGCGGGCCGCTGGGTGACGCCTCCGTCAAGCCGCTGGTTTGGTCACCCAAAACTGTTTCCGCCAGCAGGACGGTGTTGGATGTTCCGTCGAGACAATCACGGAAACCAGCCCAAGAATCGGTCCACACCATCCCGTCGGTGCGGTAACGATCGTCGTAATGGGTTTTTGTTCCGCTGCCGTAGCTGAACATGTAGCTCAACCCACCGGTACTGCCCGCAGTATTGTCAGAAAAAGTTGTCGAGAACTTCGGGTCGCCGATATCACTCGGGCAAAGGAACGTTGGCACAACGGTCTCGATCGCTCCTCGCAACGCGGGGTTGAAACGCGCCATCCAAGAGGGACCGGTCAACAGCGGCTTATCGAAGTCGATCAGTTCACTCAGTCCAGCTTGTTCGATGTAGGGCAACACACGAGCTTGCGGCGAATAGCTGCTCGACCCGGTCATCGCTGGGATCACTTTGAACGTGCTTTCGTAGTTGTGAACGGCGAGCGCGATTTGTTTCATGTTATTGCTGCACGACATCCGCCGCGCGGCTTCACGAGCGGCCTGGACCGCAGGCAATAGCATGGCGACCAATACGCCGATGATTGCGATGACGACCAATAGCTCGATCAGCGTGAAAGCAGCTCGTTGACGGAGTTGAATTTGATTCAGTGATTTCATGGTTTGTTCTTTGCTGGATTGAATGGTGTAGCGAAAGCGTCGCCAAGAGTGCGCGCAGCAGCCCTCAGCCCACTTGGGCAATTGAAAGAAAGATCTCGCGAGCTATAGGCTCAAGCGATGTGTGGTGGCCCGCGAGGCGAGGCGACAAGAAGAAGCTCAGCGACAACAGCGCATGCTTGCGAGCGAACGGCTGGCACTACAAGAAGTTGCCCGGCAATGCCAGCATCAAGCCTCCAAGTCACACCACACGGTGCGCTCAGCGACTGACAAATCGAACAAGTGTCCTCGTCGTGATGGTCCTGTGGATGGCCATCACGATTGTCGGTTGACTCTGTGTCAGTAACTTCATGGTGGTGATGACAGCCGTGGACGCATTCCGTCTCGACTTCAACAGCTCGCACACCCCAGTTCGCGCTACCGCACTGGCTCACATGGAACCATGCGGGGGCGTGCCCGAGGGCCGCCGCACAGCATAGAATGCCAAAGAAAATGGGTCGGAACATGAAGGCCACGATAAAGGAAAACTACGACGAAGTCGTTTTAGGCGGTCCGACCAAGGACGTTGTGCTGCAGAATACGATCGCAATGAACGAAGAGTTCGTCAAGAGCCGCGAAAGAGATTCACAACTCTTTTCGATGGCCACCCCGGGCATGTCGCTGATACATGCCCGAGGCGGGCTGCAAGGTCACTTCGTTGAGCTCTGGCCCTTAGCGACCGATA
>JBBSJZ010000233.1:0-8807 GCA_038256795.1 Pirellulales bacterium
CCGTTCGACCATTCATTGCTGCAGCGCGTAGAGCAACACATTAGCGACGATTTTCACGGTCTCATCGGTGCTATAGCCTTCACATTGGATTGAATTTTGGCTCTCGAGGGCACAACTCAGATCCAACGGCGAAAAGAACACGCTGGCGAATTCGTTCACCACGGCGACTTCCAAGCGGGGCGATTCGGATTGCTTCCGCAGTGCTTGACCTTCATTCAACTGCGGCGAACGAATCGTGACTCGCGACACGTCAAAGCCGCCGAATGCGGTGGTCCACGCCCGATGATTGGGCGGCATGGACTCGAGGGGTGAATCCGGCAGCAATCGCTTCATCTCGCGACGGAACGATTCGGCGAAGGCATCGCTCGCACAGATCGAATTGGCGAGGATGTATCCGTCTCGCTCGATGTATTGCTGGAGCGCCTGGCGTTGTTTGTCGGTGAACTCGAACGACTCGCGGCCGTGGATCCAAAGGACTCCGACATCGCGTAGTGAGTTCTCGTCGAGCAGGATGGATTCGGGTGCGGCGGAGACTTGCATCGGTACGCGTTGCCGCAGCAGTGTCGCGACATTGGGCAGCGCACGTTTGGCCTGGTCGCCGCCGGTGTCGGTTGCCAGGGTTGCTAGCCGCAATACGCCTCGTTGTCCCCCACTCGATTCGCTCGCGTTGATCACCGTCCGCGATTGCAGCTTGTCCTTCAATTCTCGCCCCGTCGCGTAGGCAATGATGTTCTCGCCAAGGCGAATGCCGGACTCGATTTCCGCTCTCACACCAGGCGACTCGTCGCTGCGTCGGAACAATCGATCGCCGTAGCTCCAGCGACACGACAGACTTTTCGGCGCGTAAAATACCGGCGTTCGACAGCACGCTTGAACTCCTTCGATCCAATGCTTCGTGCCGTTCGCCGGGGGATCGACGCGGTGCTGGGCAAACCAAACGGGATGATCCGGCGGTAGGGGCTCGAGCTTCGCATCGGGAAACCACTCGCGACACAATCGCTCGACGCTGGCGCGAAATGCCGCGTCGTTACCGCAGCCGTCGCTCCCATCATTATCGAACACGATCGAACCGCCTTGATCGATGTAGCTGGCCAGTCGCGACGACAATGCCTCTGGGAAATTCAACGCATCGCTTCCCCCAATCACGAGCACCGGAGTTTGCAGCAGATCCGTGACGGCGGATTGTTCGGCATCAATCGTTTGCCAGGTGAGGTCACGCCCCCAATCGCGCTCGACGTGCCGGACCAATTGACGCAGTGCATCGGGATGGCGGTTCCACGCGGAAGATTGACCCGCCGAGTAATCCAGCTTGCCGACAACGACTTGACGCTTGCCCTTGCTCAAAAAAAGTAACGCGAACGAGGTCGAAATGTCACGATTGTTTTCCGCGATGCCGGTACCTGCCCAGAAACCTTGAAACTCGTCCTGCAACGACACGATGACTTCGGCGCCCTCGCGGTACCAATCATGATCGCCAATGAACCGCCGTCCCGACAGTCGTCCGACTCGTTCGAGGGCGTAGAGGTAGTAGAAATAGGTATCGGTACCGCCGGGGTTCGCTCGCAGTGTGAATGCACTCGCGAGCCAATTCAGGGCGCGAGCGGCTGGGTCGGTGGTCGCGGCCTCGTCACCACAGCACGGCAGCGACTGGCCCGTCAAATTCGCGCTGTGACTACCCAGCCCACCACGGGCAATGATGATCGACGCGATGCCAGCCGCGACCATGCTGCCCGTCGGCGTGCCACTGAGGGAGTTGTAGGTCCAACTGCCATCGGGACGTTGACGCTTTTTCCAGTACTCGAGCGAAAGCTCAAGGGTCTTAGCGGGAACTTCGATTCCGCGTTCTTCAGCGGCACCGAGCGCGAGGATCGCGAACTGGGTGTTGGACGGGTCGCCCGACCCTCGGTCACCATAGCCCCAAGCACCCAATTGATTGTCATCACCGCGTCGCTGTTGCTTCTCGACGAGCCAATCGACGTTGCGGCGGATCGCCGCCAAATCGCGAGCCGATCCGAGTTGGCAATAGACGAGTGTTTGGAGTGACACCGAATACGTGTCGTTGGGCTCATGCGTGCGCAAGTAGGCCATCGCCCGCGTGATCGACGTGTCATCACCGGGCACCCCGGACGTCAGCATCGCCAGCGTGCAAAGAGACGACAAACCACAGGAATTGCCGCTGTATTCGGTCCAGCCCCCGCGAACCAATTGCGTCTTCTTCAGATACGCGAGCCCCCGGTCGATCGACCGCTGGACCGCGACCGAATCGATCTCCGCACGCGCCACGGGCACTGCCACGAACATCGTCAACAGCAGCGTCGCCACCGCGATCATCGGGGGACGGGGTGCAATGCGACCGACTATTTTTCGCAACAACGCGGTGGGGCATCCTGGGTCCACCCCCTGTTTCTCGAGCCCCTGTTTCTCGAGGCGCTGTTTCTCGAGCCGCTGTTTCTCGAGCCGCTGTTCCTCGAGCCTCTGTTTCTCGAGCCTCTGTTTCTTGATCATCGCTAACCTGCTCCCTCGATCACTGGACACCGCGTTAGCCAATCGCTCTACCGCTGAGAATTTAACTTAACGGTGCCAATCGATTCCGCAATAAGCGGCAGCATGTCAAAAGCGATCGCTTTTTACAGCCCGTCAGAAGTCCTTCGAGCGACGACACGCCTCATTCAGCCACAAAGTTGGGCTTCAATCGAGGCAAGCAAGAGAATACTCGACAATCTGATTACTGATTCGGTTATCCCTCCTCTCACTGCTCCGAAAACGTATCTTCGCCAAAGTCGATCAAGCTTGCTCAGTGCGACCGGGTCGCCGAAAGATTTGGCGACCGCCGAGCCACCACCGAGCAATTCCAAATCGCGACGATCCATCGAATCTTGGCGACTAGCGCGACCAAGTGACGAACCACCACTGCATCACCAATGGCAATCCAAACAAACCAATATCGCTGCGAACCCAACTTCGCCGTTCCACCCGGAGCGACCTTGCAAGAGACGATCGACCAACTGGGAATCGACCAACGAGAGTTGGCCGAGCGAACGGGCCTGACTACGAAAACGTTGAATCTGATTATCAAAGGCAAGGCACCGCTGACCCAGCAAACGGCGATGTTGCTGGAACGTGTCACCAACGTGCCCGCACGCATTTGGAACAATCTCGAAGCCGAGTATCGCGAGCAAGTTGCTCGCCTGGCGGCGCACGCGGAATTGGCAAAAGACATCGAGTGGTTGAAGCAAGTGCCAACGAAAGACCTGATCGACCGGGGCTTTATCGAAGCGACGAAGGATAAAGTGATCTTGCTGGAACAAACGCTCAGCTTGTTCCGCGTAGCGAGTGTTGCTGCGTGGACGGAAGGTTGGTGTGAAGGCCAGTTCTCATTCAAGAAGTCAGGCAACGCATCCTGTTGGGATTGCCGCTTGGCAACTTGGTTGCGGATTGCTGAAAAGACGGCCGAAGATGCCGAGGTAGCGTCTTACAGCAAGCCGAAGTTCGCTCGAGCGATCCGGGAAGCTAGAGAACTCACCGAGTTAACTCCGGCCAAGTTCGTCCCTCAGATCAAATCACTGTTTGCGGATTCTGGAGTCGCTCTTTGTCTGGTCCCCGAGATCAAAGGCGGCAGGATCAACGGCGCCGCGAGGTGGGTGTCGCCGAGCAAGGCTATGATCGCAGTGAATCTTCGCGGCAAAATGAACGATATCTTTTGGTTCACTCTTTTCCACGAAGCCGGGCACATCCTCAACGATAGTAAGAAGCAAACCTACGTTGACATCGGATATTCGGGCGATCCGCGAGAGGAGTCCGCAAACCGTTTCGCTCGCGAAACATTGATTCCGACGGAGTACGACTCTCGGTTGCGAACGACTGGATCACAGGCCGCTGTTGTTCGACTCGCTAAGGAGATTGGGATTGCCCCTGGAATCTTGGTGGGACGTTTGCAATACGAAGAAGTTTTGGACTACAGCCAGCTCAATTCGCTCAAGCAGCGATTCGAGTGGTCCAGCGGTACATGAAGCGATACGTTTGCAAAAGCTTGAATATCCAAAGAGTGTCAAGAGTAGCTCCGGGCAACGATGCGATTTGCTGGTTGCCAATTCTATCGTTTTAGCTCTTGGACGGTTTCCCGACCCATCGTCGAACTTGTAGATTTCGATTAGGACTGGCTGAACAGAGACCGTTCAGGAATAGCGATGCGATTCGCATACGGGCTCCTCACCCTCGCCATCACTCTGTCCCCAACGCCGTTGAGGGAGAGGGTACCCATGAAACTACCGCTCGCCGAAAAGAAGATCGATCCCATGAACCCTGACGGAAACCCACCTAACGCACTGCCAGACCGGGATGCGCACCAGCGAGGGTTGCATCGGACGATGACCCTTGGCGGGGCGTACGCGACCCGCAACTACACCATCAAGCACCTTCAAGACTTGAAAGGAAAAACCGTTCTCACGGAGACCATGCCCTTCACGACCCGTGAGGCGGCGGCGGCCGAAGAGGCAGGAATCGATACGCTCAAAGTCAAGTTTGATCCGGGAGATCCGGCCAGTGCCATTGCGATTCGAAAAGCAGCGCCCCATACCTTCATGACATTCTGCATCGGGTTGACAAAAATTGCGACTGCGGCCGAGGCGGTCCGTGCTGGCTACGATGCCATGGAAGTCGGCGCCGATGGGATCATGTGCCAATGGGGACCCGAATTCATTCGGGCTGTCTCGGATGCCGGCATTCCGGTCGAAGCTCACGCTGGACTTGTGCCCCGCTTGAGCACTTGGACAGGTGGCCTCAAGGCAGTCGGCAAAACCATTGAAGAGGCCCTCCGGGTATTCGAACAGATCCAGTCCTTTGAAGAAGCAGGGGCCTGGGCGGTCGAAGTGGAAGTCGTTCCGGCCGAGTTGCTCACTCAAATCTCCAGCCGCACCCGTCTCGTGACCTCATCGATTGGCGCCGGCAGTGGCGGTGACATTCAATTCATGTTTGCCGAAGATATTTTGGGCAACCACGCTCCTCCCTTTCCACGACACACCAAACAATATCGGGACCTGTTCAAGATGGAGCAGGCCTTGCAAGTGGAGCGAGTCGAAGGTTTTCGGGATTATATTAACGACGTTAAAAGTGGAAGGTTTCCAGGCCCCAAAAATATCGTCAATGCACCTGAAGGATTGATCGACCAATTCCTTGCCGCAGTTGACGGCGACCTAGAAGAGTAGCGTCCGGCTATCCGGTGGTGTTCGCTTCACTCAAAATATCCGCTCATGGCCCCAATCCCTAGCGGGGTTAGCAAACACGAGCGGTGTAGCATCAAGAGGGCATTAGCCCCCGGTTCTCGGGAAACTCGCTTGCATTTCGCAAATAGTGAGCGCGTCACAGGCGATCTCGGCGGACAAGGCCGGATGAACGGATCCACCGCGTGCCGCTGCGGCGGCATCAATTTCCGCCACGAATGCGTCGATCGAATCTCCCGCACCGAGTTGTGGACGCTCGATGCTGCCATCGGCATGCATGATCGTGAGCGGGATCGAGGCGGTCGTGCCATCGGCATAGGCCGCGAACTCGAACTGAATCGTGGCCCGCTCGAAGCTGACTTCATAGCCATGCGTGAATCCGCGGGCGGCCGAATCGATCACGCCACCCCCGGCGCTGACGACGAGCGAGGGGTCCGCAAATTCAAAAACCGTTTCATAGAACCGGGGCACGCCCTGGTGTCGACGACTCGCGGTGTGAGTATCGGTTGGCATACCAAACAGCATGCGGATCAAGTGGGCATCGTGGACGTGCAAATCGATCAGCGGTCCACCGACGCGAGCCGGGTCATAGAAGTCGGGAATCCAATCTGGCGGACTGATCGTGCGTTTGAATCGACCCGCGATCGGGCGTCCCCAGGAATCGTCACGGGCCGCGTCGGCGAGATATTTGAACTCGGGCATGAAGGGCAAAACGTGCGCGACGAGCAATTGGCCTGGGGAGGCTTTTGCGAGTAACGATTTCGCGGCGTCGGCCGTCAACGCGAGGGGCTTCTCGCAGAGCACCCGTTTGCCGGCGGCGAGACATTTCTCAATCGCTTCGACGTGCAGGTGCGGTGGTAGACAGATATCGATGAGATCGATGCTGGCGTCGGCCAACAGTTCATCGATCGTCTCACAAACGTTCAACCCCGAAACATCGATTTGCTCGCCTGGCGGTCCGAAGTTACCTCGGATGTCTCGCCAGTCGCCGCCGCGTTTCTTTGCATCACGACTGCAGAAGCCGACCAGCTCCGCGTGCTCCGACCGCTGGTAAGCCAAGTAGTGAATCCAGCCCATGAATCCGACGCCGACGATCGCAGCTCGCACGATGTTTACCTTGTTCAAATGATGTTAAGTTGTGCGTGAAAAGATTACCCGCCCCGTTTGGTGCGTAGCACACGAAGCCTGGTTCCTCGCAAAACGGGTCTGACACATTTTTCCGCCCGTCGCTGACACTCACCAATTGCAACCCATGAGCCACGTCATGTTCAATTTGACCGCGTCCGCAAGCCGCTTCCTACCGGCGAGCTCTCGTGGCTTGGCGATGCGTGTCGCTTTGGGGCTCATTACCTTAAACCAGGCGGCGACGGCTGACGACTGGACGACATGGCGAGGTGCCGCAGGCGATAACCACGCGGCTGCTGCGGAAACGATTCCCCCGAATTGGGATTTGCGGACGGGTAAGAATATTCTTTGGAAGACGCGGATTGCCGGGCGTGGTCATTCGACACCGATCGTCGTCGGCGATGCGATCTTTTTGACGACGGCGGATGAGGCTCGGCAAACCCAGTCGTTAGTCAAACTCGATCGTCAGTCCGGAAAACGGGTGGGCGAGTGGGTGATTCATCAGGGAGCGTTGCCGCAGCGGGTTCATGCTCACAATTCTCTGGCATCACCGACACCGGCGTTCGATGGCGAGCACGTGATCGTCGTGTTTCACCAGAATGACGCGATCGTCGCCACCGCGATGACGACGGGCGGTGACCAGGTGTGGCAAACACGCGTCGGCGAATTTCGTCCGGCTCGGTTTCAATTCGGCTACGGTGCGAGCCCATTGATCGCGGGTGATCTCGTGATCATCGCCGCAGAGTATGACGGCAAGGACAGTGGTCTCTACGCCCTCGATCGGGCGACGGGCGAGCAAGTTTGGAAGGTGCCGCGAAGCAGCAACCTCAACTTCGCGACACCGATCTTGGCCAACGTCGGTGGTCGAGCGAGTGTGCTGTTGGCCGGCGCCGAAACGATTTCCGCCTACGAACCGACAAGTGGCGAAGTCCAGTGGTCGATCAAGACCACGACCGAGGCGATCTGTGGGACGTGTGTTTGGGACGGCGATCGCGTCATCGTCAGTGGGGGGAATCCGGATGCGGGCACTTGGTGCGTGTCCGCCGGTGGCGACGTGGTCTGGGATAATCGCGTCATGTGCTACGAACAATCGCTGCTCGCGGTGGACGGTTTCGTGTTCGGATTCGCCGATAACGGTGTCATCTACTGTTGGCAAACGAGCGACGGCAAGGAAATGTGGCGATCACGATTGGGCGGCGGCGGTGTCAGTGCATCTCCGCTTCTGGTGGACGGTCGAATCGTCTTGGCGGCGGAAGACGGCACGATGTATATCATCGCCGCGACGCCGGAACGATTTCAATTGTTGGAAGAACTCAAAACCGGTGAGTCAATTTTTGCGTCGCCCATCGCCATCGACCATCGGTTGCTAGTGCGCACGGCTATCGATGAGGGTGGTCGACGCCAAGAGTACTTGGTGGCGATCGGCATTCGCTAGCCACAAGCATTTGAACACACGGGCTGAAACGCCCGCGAAATTCCGTGTCTCGAGAGATTCAATCCATGGCGAAGCCCCCCGCGAACAAGCAACCGATGAAACCCGCTCAGCAACATGAGTCGAAACCGACGGGGGCCGACGCAATGACCCCAAACGAAAAAACGGCGGCGAGCGAAGTCTCTCCAAGTGTGCCGCAGCCCAAGGCGATCGAGCCACCACCGGCCGTTGGCGTGGCCAGGAAAGACACCGCGCCGGCGCGCACCAAGAAGCAACCCGTGAGTAAGAATGGATCAATCCTGCCGTCCGCCTACAAGCTCGAGCAATTGAAAGCGGCCGTCTCCGCCGCGGGCAATGCCGAGCAGTTGCTGCTCATCTTGAATCATGTCGAAGAGGCTGGCGGACGCGGCGAAGTCATCGACAGCATCGAAACCTATCGGATGCTCAAATCGGTTTTGGAAGACTGATCATCAAGCCCGCCGTCGCCGCGCTGGGTGACGGGGACCGCTTGGTGCACGTTCTGGAAAAACGGTGGGCCCGTCCTATGACGGGCTTGACGGTGAAGCGAGAGCGCGGCCACGCGGTCCAAGGCGACCGAACATGCGATCGAGTTCGTCGCGTGAAAAGAAGAGGGCGGTGGGGCGACCGTGTGGGCAATGGTGCGTGTCTTGGTAGAGCTCTCGTTGTTCGAGCAAGCTCGTGATTTCTTCGCGGGAGAGCGGATCACCAGCTTTGATCGCGGCTTTGCAGGCGATGGTGTGCAGCAAATGGTCCAGCAAGTCGCGGGCCTCGGGCGTTTTCCCGGCGCCGACCAGGCACTCCAGCAGCGTTCGCAGCATGTCGCCGGGCGCGGTCCGGGCGAGCATCGCGGGAACCGATTGGATGACCAGGGTTTCGCCACCGAAATCTTCGATTTCCATGCCCACGGTTGCCAGTGATTCACGAGCGTCCATGGCGGCGGTTCGCTCGGCCGGCATCAGCGACACGGGTTCCGGAACCAACAGTCGCTGGCTCTCCAGTTGCCCGCCCTC